>NZ_JBBOYD010000001.1:0-100000 GCF_038007965.1 Niallia sp. FSL W8-0635
TTGAACAATATAACGGATCTTTGGAATAACGCTTTGAGCACGATCGAGACAAAGATCAGTAAGCCAAGTTTTGATACATGGCTTAAACCTACAAAAGCTCATTCCTTACAGGGCGATCTTCTAGTTGTTACAGCACCTAATGAATTCGCGCGAGATTGGCTAGAAGAAAGATATTCCCAATTAATTGCTGAAATTCTTTATGAAATTACGGGTGAAGGACTCCTAGTGAAATTTATTATTCCTCAAAATCAAAAGGAAGAGGAATTTGATCAGCAAATTTCTACAAAACGGAAGAAAAAGGAAGAAGAAGTTACAGAGCAAACAATCTTAAATTCAAAGTATACTTTTGATACTTTTGTAATTGGATCTGGTAATCGCTTTGCCCATGCCGCTTCTCTTGCTGTTGCTGAAGCACCTGCAAAAGCATACAATCCTCTATTTATTTATGGAGGAGTTGGACTTGGAAAAACACACTTAATGCATGCAATTGGTCATTATGTTTTAGACCATAATCCATCTGCTAAAGTGGTATATTTATCGTCCGAAAAATTCACAAATGAATTTATCAATAGTATTCGTGACAACAAAGGTGCTGAGTTCCGTGATAAGTATCGAAATGTAGATGTTCTTTTAATAGATGATATTCAATTTCTTGCTGGAAAAGAATCAACACAAGAAGAATTTTTCCATACATTTAACACTTTACATGAGGAAAGCAAACAAATTATTATCTCTAGTGACCGCCCTCCAAAAGAGATTCCAACACTAGAAGATCGCCTGCGCTCCCGTTTTGAGTGGGGACTTATCACTGATATTACCCCACCAGACTTAGAGACACGAATTGCTATTTTAAGAAAAAAAGCAAAAGCTGATGGATTAGACATTCCGAATGAAGTAATGCTTTATATTGCTAATCAGATTGATACGAATATTCGTGAGCTAGAAGGTGCTCTTATTCGCGTTGTTGCTTATTCTTCCTTAATTAATAAAGATATCAATGCTGATTTAGCAGCTGAAGCCTTAAAAGATATTGTTCCTAGCTCTAAGCCGCGAGTAATAACTATTCATGATATTCAAAAGGTTGTAGGTGAGCTTTTTAATATTAAGTTAGAGGACTTTAAAGCAAAAAAACGAACAAAATCAATTGCATTTCCAAGGCAAATCGCTATGTATTTATCAAGAGAGCTAACTGATTTCTCCTTACCAAAAATCGGAGAAGAATTCGGTGGACGTGATCATACTACGGTCATTCATGCTCATGAAAAAATATCAAAAATGCTTTTAACTGATTCACTTCTACAAAAACAATTAAAAGAGATAAATGAACTCTTAAAAGTATAGATAGAATAATGTGTATAACTTCGCTTTATTTAAACACAGTCTATCCACATGTTGATAGACTGTGTTTACTTGCCTAAAACGAGTTATCCACATACTAACAGCGCCTACTACTTGTACTACTATTTTTTAAAAAATATATTATTAAAAAAAGCCATTAGAACTGTCATTCAAAAATTATTAAATCGGAGGATCAATTAATGAAATTCATCATCCAAAAAGAGAATCTTGTACAAAGTGTTCAAGACGTAATGAAAGCAATAACTAGTAGAACAACAATACCTATTCTCACTGGTATAAAGATTGTTGCAAGTGAAGAAGGAGTAACATTAACCGGAAGTGATTCAGACATTTCCATCGAATCTTTTATTCCTAAAGAAGAAAATGAACAAGAGATAGTGGATATTCAACAACCTGGTTCTATCGTTCTACAAGCGAAGTTTTTTAGTGAAATTGTTAAAAAGCTTCCTACCAATCAAGTTGAGATAATCGTTGATAATTTACAAACAACCATTCGTTCTGGAAAATCAGAATTTAATCTAAATGGACTCGATTCAGAAGAGTATCCGCATTTACCACAAATTACAGAACAAAATTCAATTAAGGTTCCTACAGATTTATTAAAAAACATTATTAAACAAACTGTTTTTGCAGTGTCCACCTCAGAAACACGACCAGTGTTGACAGGTGTAAACTGGAAGATTGAAAATAATGATCTAATCTGTATTGCAACAGATAGCCATCGACTTGCTTTAAGAAAAGCCAAAATAGAAGCAGAGACCGAGCAATCTTTTAATATTGTTATTCCAGGAAAAAGTTTAAACGAACTTAACCGTATTTTGGATGATCACAATGAACCAGTTGAAATTCTAGTGACGGAAAATCAAATTTTATTTAAAACAAAGCATATTCTTTTCTTCTCTCGTTTGTTAGAAGGAAATTATCCTGATACAAATCGCCTGATTCCAACTGAAAGCAAAACTGACATTATTGTGAATTCGAAGGAATTCCTCCAATCGATTGATCGTGCTTCTCTATTAGCCCGAGAAGGTCGAAATAATGTTGTTAAATTTTCAACAATGGGTGAAAATGTAATAGAAATTTCTTCTTTTACTCCTGAAATAGGAAAAGTTATTGAAGAATTAGTAAGTGAATCTGTTAGTGGTGAAGAACTGAAGATATCTTTCAGTGCTAAATTTATGATGGATGCACTAAAGGTTCTTGAAGGATCAGAAGTTAAAATTAGTTTTACTGGAGCAATGAGACCTTTTGTTATTCATCCAACAAATGATGATTCCACCTTACAACTTATATTGCCAGTTAGAACGTACTAAAAAGTATTGGGTGTTCCATTTAACGAACACCCATTTTTCTTTTTATTACTAGGGTGTATGAATATGCAAATTGGTTAATAAGTCGTTTGTGAGCATCGTTTTATCTCGCTCATTTAGAATATTACTTACTAATTTATAGAAATATTACACTTTTCTTTGTGTATCAATTAATTATTTAGTAGAATAGAAAGATACGATTAAAGTTGAGAGAGTGAAAAAATGAATAATCAAATTAAGATTGATACGGATTACATTACGTTAGGTCAATTTCTAAAAGTAGCAGAGTTAATACAATCAGGTGGAATGGCAAAATGGTTCCTAGGAGAATATGAGGTATTTGTAAATGGGGAACAGGATCAGCGCAGAGGAAGAAAGTTAAGAAGTGGTGATGAAATAAATATTCCTTCATTTGGCAAATACACTGTTTTGTAAAAAGGGTGAAACCAAATGTACATTGATGAGTTGCTTTTAAGAAATTACCGAAATTATGAGGAACTGGATATTTCTTTTGAGAATAAAGTAAATGTGATTTTAGGAGAAAATGCACAAGGGAAAACCAATGTGATGGAATCAATCTATGTTCTAGCTATGGCGAAGTCTCATCGAACCTCAAATGATAAAGAACTTATTTGTTGGGACAAAGAGTATGCTAAAATAGAAGGTAGATTAGTCAAAACACATGGGAAAGTCCCCATGCAGTTAGTTGTGTCCAAAAAGGGAAAAAAAGCAAAATTTAATCATATAGAGCAGCGGAAATTGAGTCAATATATCGGCAATATGAACGTAGTCATGTTCGCACCTGAAGACTTAAACCTAGTAAAAGGTAGCCCACAAATTAGAAGAAGATTTATTGATATGGAAATTGGGCAAATATCACCTGTATATTTGCATGATATGGGACAATATCAAAAAATACTACACCAGCGAAACACCTACTTAAAACAACTACAAATGAATAAACAAACCGATCATACCATGCTTGAGATTTTGACAGAGCAATTTATTGATATGGCAGTTAAAGTGGTAGCGAAGCGTTTTGAATTTCTGCATTTGCTGGAAAAGTGGGCGGTGCCTATTCATAAAGGAATATCTCGGGGGCTAGAAACACTGGAAATTCGCTATAAACCTTCTGTTGATGTATCAGAAGATCAGGATTTGTCGAAAATGAAGAGTGTATACGAAGAAAAATTCCAGAATCTAAAAAAACGAGAAATTGATAGAGGAATAACCTTATTTGGACCTCATCGTGATGATATGCTGTTTTATGTGAACAATAGAGATGTGCAAACTTTTGGTTCACAAGGACAGCAAAGAACGACTGCGTTATCCATTAAAATGGCAGAGATTGAACTGATTTATTCAGAAATACGTGAATATCCGATTCTACTTTTAGATGATGTGCTTTCTGAATTGGATGACTATCGTCAATCTCATTTGTTAAATACCATTCAAGGAAAAGTACAGACTTTTGTTACGACAACGAGTGTTGATGGCATAGACCATCATACGTTAAAAGAAGCAGCGACTTATCAAGTTGAATCAGGAACAATAAAAAAGATTCAATAGCTTTGAGGTGAAAAAAGTGTACGTTCATATTGGAGAAAATATTCTTGTCCGAACTTCAGAAATTATAACTATATTAGATAAACAAACAGTAGAGTCATCTCCTATTTCAAAAGAATTTTTAGAACGGCAAAAAGCAATGATTAATGGGAAAGGTTCATCTTATAAATCTATTGTGATAACGAAGGATACTATCTATTTTTCACCGATTGCTTCTAATACGTTAAAAAAACGAACGGTCCAGTTAACTGTTCAAGAGTACTAATGGATGCAAAATACAATGTAAAAATTTTCGATGTTAATGGAAAGTTAGGTGATCGATATGTCAACGGAACAAAATCCAGTTGAACAACAATCTTATGATGAAAGTCAGATACAGGTTTTAGAAGGCCTAGAGGCTGTAAGAAAAAGACCAGGGATGTATATTGGGTCAACAAGTAGTCGAGGTCTCCACCATTTAGTATGGGAAATTGTCGATAACAGTATCGATGAGGCGCTAGCCGGTTTTTGTAATGAGATTAATGTCATTATTGAAAAAGATAATAGTATTACTGTTAAAGATAATGGTCGCGGAATTCCTGTTGGTATTCAGGAGAAAATGGGAAGACCTGCTGTAGAAGTAATCATGACTGTTCTTCATGCCGGAGGAAAATTTGGCGGTGGAGGCTATAAAGTTTCTGGAGGACTTCATGGTGTTGGTGCTTCTGTAGTAAATGCTCTTTCAACGGAATTAGAAGTTTTTGTTCACCGTGATGGGAATGTCTATTACCAAAAATATCAAAAGGGTGTACCTGCCGCTGATTTGAAAATAATTGGTGAAACAGATCATACTGGTACGACTACACGCTTTAAACCAGATGGTGAGATTTTTAAGGAAACATTAGAGTATGATTTTGAAATCTTGGCTAACCGTATCAGAGAGCTTGCTTTCTTGAATCGCGCTATTCGTATTACGATTGAAGATATGCGTGAAGGTATGGAGAAAAGGAAAGAATACCATTATGAGGGTGGTATAAAGTCCTATGTAGAGCATTTAAATCGAAATAAAGAAGTGCTTTTTGAAGAACCGATTTATATTGAAGGAGAAAAAGACGGCATAAATGTCGAGATTTCTTTTCAATATAATGATGGCTATACGGGAAATATTTTTTCATTTGCTAACAATATTAATACCCATGAAGGTGGAACGCATGAATTTGGTTTCAAAACAGCTCTTACTCGTGTGATTAATGATTATGCAAGAAAAAATAGCTTATTAAAAGAATCCGATACAAATCTTTCTGGTGAGGATGTAAGGGAAGGGATTGTGGCGATTGTTTCTGTTAAGCATCCAGATCCACAATTTGAAGGGCAAACCAAAACGAAATTAGGAAATTCAGAAGTCCGTGCTATTACAGATACTGTTTTTTCTGAACATCTTGAGAAATTCCTTTTAGAGAATCCTACTGTAGCTCGGAAAATTGTCGATAAAGGTCAAATGGCTTTACGAGCAAGAATTGCAGCGAAAAAAGCAAGGGAATTAACCCGTCGAAAAAGTGCTCTTGAGGTTTCAAGCTTACCTGGTAAATTGGCGGATTGCTCCTCAAGAGATCCGAAAATCAGTGAATTATTCATTGTAGAGGGTGACTCAGCGGGTGGTTCGGCAAAATCAGGTCGAGATCGTCATTTCCAAGCAATTCTTCCGTTGAGAGGGAAAATTCTTAACGTAGAAAAAGCGAGATTGGATCGAATTTTGTCCAATAATGAAGTTCGTTCTATGATTACTGCAATTGGAACTGGAATCGGGGATGATTATGATATATCAAAAGCTAGATATCATAAAATTGTTATTATGACAGACGCCGATGTCGATGGAGCGCATATCCGAACTCTATTGTTAACCTTCTTCTATCGTTATATGAGAAAAATTGTAGAAGCTGGTTATATCTATATTGCACAGCCACCTTTATATAGTATTAAACAAGGGAAAAAGCTTGAATATGCCTATAGTGATGCACAATTACAACAAGTTCTAAGTACTTTGCCAGCTAATCCTAAGCCAAATATTCAACGTTATAAAGGATTAGGAGAAATGAATGCAGAGCAATTATGGGATACAACAATGGATCCTGAAAAAAGAGTGCTTTTACAGGTAAGCTTAGATGATGTAATTGAAGCAGATGAAACATTTGAAATGCTCATGGGTGATAAAGTGGAGCCGCGCAGAAACTTTATCGAAGAAAATGCAACTTATGTAAAAAATCTAGATGTTTAAAGATAGGAAAAGAAATTTGGTGCTGATTAGATTGGCACCTTGTGTATTTCTTTAGACGGTTCGTTATTCCTATTAATTATGAGGAATTCGATTAGATTTTCCTTTTTGCTAGTAAGAAGAGAAAGAAAATCTAATTGTTTCTTAAGGAGGTTCCTTCCATGGCTGATATGCCAAATTCTCAAATTAAAGATAGAAATATAAGTAAAGAAATGCGTGATTCCTTTTTAGATTACGCGATGAGTGTTATTGTCTCACGTGCACTTCCAGATGTGCGAGATGGCTTAAAGCCTGTACACCGACGTATTTTATATGCCATGCATGATCTTGGGATGCACTCGGATAAACCATTTAAGAAATCAGCGCGTATTGTTGGTGAAGTAATCGGGAAGTATCATCCACATGGTGATAGTGCTGTTTATGAGACAATGGTTCGTATGGCGCAGGATTTCAACTACCGTTATATGCTAGTTGATGGACATGGTAACTTTGGATCTGTAGATGGTGATTCAGCTGCAGCAATGCGTTACACAGAAGCAAGAATGTCTAAAATAGCAATGGAGCTATTACGAGATATTAATAAAGATACTATTGATTATAAGCCAAACTTTGATGGCGAAGAAAAAGAACCAGTTGTATTACCTTCTCGTTTCCCAAATTTACTTGTAAATGGTACGAGCGGAATAGCAGTTGGAATGGCTACGAATATTCCTCCTCATCAATTGGGAGAAATAATTGATGGTGTTCTAGAAGTTAGTAAAAACCCCGATATCACAATACCTGAATTAATGGAAATTATACCAGGACCAGATTTTCCAACGTATGGAATGATTGTTGGTAGAAGTGGGATTAGAAAAGCATATGAAACAGGTAGAGGCTCCATTATATTACGAGCAAGAGTAGAAATTGAAGTGAAGCCTAGTGGTAAGGAAGTTATTATTGTGAAAGAAATTCCTTATCAGGTCAATAAAGCTCGACTAGTTGAGCGCATAGCAGAACTAGTACGTGATAAGAAAATTGATGGAATCACTGATTTACGAGATGAGTCTGACCGTACTGGAATGCGTATTGTAATCGAAGTGCGAAAAGACGCAAATGCTAATGTTCTATTAAACAATTTATACAAACATACGGCTATGCAGACAAGCTTTGGTATCAATCTTCTTGCATTAGTAGACGGACAACCAAAGGTACTTAATTTAAAACAGTGTCTAGCTTATTATTTAGATCACCAAAAGGTAATTATACGTAGAAGAACTGAATTCGAATTAAGAAAAGCAGAAGCTCGAGCACATATTTTAGAAGGACTGCGTATTGCGTTAGATCATTTAGACGAAGTGATTAGCTTAATTCGTAGCTCGCGTACAACAGATATTGCTCGGGAAGGATTAATGACGAATTTTAATCTTTCTGAAAAACAAGCACAAGCAATTCTTGATATGCGTCTACAAAGATTAACTGGCTTAGAAAGAGAGAAAATCGAGGACGAATATCGAGAATTAGTGAAGTTAATTGCGGAATTAAAAGCAATTCTAGCAGATGAAGAAAAAATCTTAGAGATTATTCGTGAAGAGCTTTTAGAAGTGAAGGAACGATTTAATGATATTCGCCGTACGGAAATTGTTGCTGGCGGAATTGAAACAATCGAAGATGAGGATTTAATTCCTGAAGAAAATATTATCATTACGTTAACTCATAATGGTTATATTAAGAGACTTCCAGCTTCTACTTACCGAGCGCAAAGACGTGGTGGGCGTGGAATTCAGGGAATGGGGACGAATGAGGATGACTTTGTTGAACAGCTAAGCTCCACATCTACCCATGATACTATCCTATTCTTTACGAATAAAGGGAAAGTATACCGATTGAAAGGCTATGAGATACCAGAATTCAGTCGGACAGCAAAAGGTATTCCAATTATTAACCTATTAGGTGTGGAAAAAGATGAGTGGGTAAATGCAATCATTCCAGTTTCAGAATTTGTCGATGATTGGTACCTATTCTTTACCACAAAAGAAGGAATCTCTAAACGTTCTCCATTATCATCGTTTGCCAATATAAGAAACAATGGTTTAATCGCTGTTAATTTAAGAGAAGATGATGAGCTAATCTCTGTACGCTTAACAGATGGATCAAAGGAAATTATTATTGGTACGAAAAACGGCTTACTTATCCGTTTCCCAGAAACAGATGTACGTTCAATGGGAAGAACAGCAACTGGGGTGAAAGGTATTACTCTATCATCTGGTGATGAAGTTGTAGGGATGGAAGTTCTTGAGGAAGATTCAGAAATTCTAATTGTAACAAAGTATGGCTATGGAAAAAGAACGCCGCTTGATGAATATAGAGTTCAAGGTAGAGGCGGAAAAGGTATTAAAACATGTAATGTCACTGATAAGAATGGTACTCTTGTTTCTATGAAGGTAGTGACAGGGGAAGAAGATTTAATGATTATTACAACTGGCGGCGTTTTAATCAGAATGGCTGTTAGTGATATTTCCACTATGGGTAGAAGCACACAGGGTGTTCGATTAATTAAACTTAACGAAAATGAAAATGAATTTGTAGCAACTGTTGCTATAGTAGAAAAAGAAGATGAAGAAATAGAAGACGAAGAAGTAGAGAACCTTTCTGAAGAAACACAACAAGAATCTTTAGAAAATGATACGGATTCAGACGAATAATATTTTAGAGATGTCTTTAGGGAAACCAATAAAGACATCTCTTTTTTTATAGATATTATTTTGCTTTTAAATAAAGTTTATGGATAGCGAGAATAAAAAGTAAAATGGTTTTTAGGTGTAAAGTCATAATTTAATAGGTTACATTTGTGGAAAAATAAATTAAAATAGTAAAAAAGTCCATTTTTAAAAGGTGGTTTGAAATGATTATAAAGGTAGAAGAGTTGCAAAATGGAAGTATTTTAGCAGAGGATATATATATACGAACAAATAGACCGATTATTACCGCAAAAACAGTATTAGAAGAGGAACATATAAAGATATTGAAAGCTTTCTTAGTAAAGGAAATTGTCATCGAAAATACGCAAATAGATGGCACGAAAATTATGGAATCAAGCTCCTCTATTCCTAAACAGATTAGGGAAGAAAAGAAAAATGATTTTTTAGAGCTTTTTTTGCAAACAGTTCAATTATATAAAAAAGAATTTATATCATGGCAATCTGGATTATCTGTAAATATAGCAAATGTTAGAAATATCCTTTTACCGTTATTAGATGAGCTAGAAAGCGTGTCAAAAGAAATTTTTTCACTCTATCACTTATCTAATAAAAAAGAATACCTTTATCAGCACTCTATTGCGGTTGCAGTTATCAGTGCACTTATAGCCCAAAAGATGAACTATAGCTATAGAGATATGGTTCAGGTAGCATTGGCAGGTTGTTTAAGTGATGCTGGAATGGCTAAGATTAACCAACGATTATTGCATAAAATAGAACCACTAACGGAAGAAGAATTTAATGAAGTTAAAAAACATACTAGATACAGTTTAGAAATGATTCCTGAACATACTTTATTAAAAAATGAAACTCGTCTTGCTATTTATCAACATCATGAAAGAGTAGATGGAAGTGGATATCCAATGGGAAATGCTGATAATAAGATACATGCTTTCGCTAAGATTATAGCTGTAGCCGATACTTTTCATGCAATGACATCAGAAAGATTATATCGGAAGAAACAATCTCCTTTTCGAGTGGTTGAACAAATGCGTCAGGATCATTTTGGGAAATTTGATATAACTGTCTTACAATCACTTAGTAATGCGATCACTCAATTTACTACAGGGAGTAAAATTAGATTATCAAACGGAGAAAAAGCAGAAATTTTGTTTATAAGTAACACCCCAACTAGACCTTTAGTTAAAACGTTAGAAAACAATTTGATTCTTGATTTAGAAAAAAATAGACATTTATTTATAGAAGAGACTCTAGAATATTGATATTAAGCTAGTAGAAAAAAGATAATTGTATGGTTTGGTTGACGAAGATAAGATGTCTTTTCATGTAATGATGTATTTTTAAATAAGGAGATTTTCTTTGTTCATTCAGAATGAATTTATAGAGAAATGACTTCTCTAAGAAAGAGGGGAAATATATTTAATATAAAATAATTGTTTTTTTCTTGAAAAAGTTTTAAAAAACTATTGCATAGTAGTATAAACGTTGCTATAATAATACAAGTCAGCAAGAGACATGAAAAACTTTTTGAAAAACATATTGACTAATTAACTATCAATGTGATATCATTTAAAAGTTGTCTCTTATGAGATTGCTCTTTGAAAACTGAACAAACAAACGTCAACAATAAACGTTTTATAACTAACGTTATAGAATGACAACAAGTAACAAAAAAGCTAGAGTTTAGCAATGAGCTAATCAACTCTTTATTGGAGAGTTTGATCCTGGCTCAGGACGAACGCTGGCGGCGTGCCTAATACATGCAAGTCGAGCGGACTTTAAAAGCTTGCTTTTAAAGTTAGCGGCGGACGGGTGAGTAACACGTGGGCAACCTGCCTGTAAGACTGGGATAACTTCGGGAAACCGGAGCTAATACCGGATAATCCTTTTCCACTCATGTGGAAAAGCTGAAAGACGGTTTACGCTGTCACTTACAGATGGGCCCGCGGCGCATTAGCTAGTTGGTGAGGTAACGGCTCACCAAGGCAACGATGCGTAGCCGACCTGAGAGGGTGATCGGCCACACTGGGACTGAGACACGGCCCAGACTCCTACGGGAGGCAGCAGTAGGGAATCTTCCGCAATGGACGAAAGTCTGACGGAGCAACGCCGCGTGAGTGATGAAGGTTTTCGGATCGTAAAACTCTGTTGTTAGGGAAGAACAAGTACAAGAGTAACTGCTTGTACCTTGACGGTACCTAACCAGAAAGCCACGGCTAACTACGTGCCAGCAGCCGCGGTAATACGTAGGTGGCAAGCGTTGTCCGGAATTATTGGGCGTAAAGCGCGCGCAGGCGGTCCTTTAAGTCTGATGTGAAAGCCCACGGCTCAACCGTGGAGGGTCATTGGAAACTGGGGGACTTGAGTGCAGAAGAGAAGAGTGGAATTCCACGTGTAGCGGTGAAATGCGTAGAGATGTGGAGGAACACCAGTGGCGAAGGCGACTCTTTGGTCTGTAACTGACGCTGAGGCGCGAAAGCGTGGGGAGCAAACAGGATTAGATACCCTGGTAGTCCACGCCGTAAACGATGAGTGCTAAGTGTTAGAGGGTTTCCGCCCTTTAGTGCTGCAGCAAACGCATTAAGCACTCCGCCTGGGGAGTACGGCCGCAAGGCTGAAACTCAAAGGAATTGACGGGGGCCCGCACAAGCGGTGGAGCATGTGGTTTAATTCGAAGCAACGCGAAGAACCTTACCAGGTCTTGACATCCTCTGACACTCCTAGAGATAGGACGTTCCCCTTCGGGGGACAGAGTGACAGGTGGTGCATGGTTGTCGTCAGCTCGTGTCGTGAGATGTTGGGTTAAGTCCCGCAACGAGCGCAACCCTTGATCTTAGTTGCCAGCATTAAGTTGGGCACTCTAAGGTGACTGCCGGTGACAAACCGGAGGAAGGTGGGGATGACGTCAAATCATCATGCCCCTTATGACCTGGGCTACACACGTGCTACAATGGATGGTACAAAGGGCAGCAAAGCGGCGACGCCTAGCAAATCCCATAAAACCATTCTCAGTTCGGATTGTAGGCTGCAACTCGCCTACATGAAGCTGGAATCGCTAGTAATCGCGGATCAGCATGCCGCGGTGAATACGTTCCCGGGCCTTGTACACACCGCCCGTCACACCACGAGAGTTTGTAACACCCGAAGTCGGTGGGGTAACCTTTATGGAGCCAGCCGCCTAAGGTGGGATAGATGATTGGGGTGAAGTCGTAACAAGGTAGCCGTATCGGAAGGTGCGGCTGGATCACCTCCTTTCTAAGGAAAATGGAATTTACATTCCATCAAAGATTGTTGACGATTTGTTGTTCAGTTTTGAGGGAGCAATTCCTCAAAAAATAGATAAGGTAAGAACCTTTTTACTTTATCAAACATAAAATGGGCCTATAGCTCAGCTGGTTAGAGCGCACGCCTGATAAGCGTGAGGTCGATGGTTCGAGTCCATTTAGGCCCACCATTTTAAAATTATATACCATTTTTGGGGCTTTAGCTCAGCTGGGAGAGCGCCTGCCTTGCACGCAGGAGGTCAGCGGTTCGATCCCGCTAAGCTCCACCAAAATTGTTCTTTGAAAACTAAATCATTAAATAGAAGTAACCAAGATAAACCGAGTAATCGCCATCTTAGATTCTCTATTTTAGAGAATTACTTCTTTGAAAAGTAATCGTATTAATCGAATGCTTATTCGAAGATTTGAGAGCAAAGAGAAGCAAGTAGGTCAAGGAAGCGACCGAGCGAGCACCGGAGCGTACGCTAGTACGTGAGGAGCAGAGTGAGAGAGCTGACGAAGAGATACGCCGCTTATCTTTGGTCGAAACTAAGTTAAGTTAGAAAGGGCGCACGGTGGATGCCTTGGCACTAGGAGCCGATGAAGGACGGGATTAACACCGATATGCTTTGGGGAGCTGTAAGTAAGCTTTGATCCAGAGATTTCCGAATGGGGAAACCCTCTATCCGTAATGGGATAGAATCTTTACCTGAATACATAGGGTACTGAAGGCAGACCCGGGGAACTGAAACATCTAAGTACCCGGAGGAAGAGAAAGCAAACGCGATTCCCTGAGTAGCGGCGAGCGAAACGGGATTAGCCCAAACCAAGAGGCTTGCCTCTTGGGGTTGTAGGACACTCTATATGGAGTTACAAAGGAACGGGGTAGACGAATCGATCTGGAAAGGTCAGTCGTAGAAGGTAAAAACCCTGTAGTCGAAACTTCGTTCCCTCTTGAGTGTATCCTGAGTACGGCGGGACACGAGAAATCCCGTCGGAAGCAGGGAGGACCATCTCCCAAGGCTAAATACTCCCTAGTGACCGATAGTGAACCAGTACCGTGAGGGAAAGGTGAAAAGCACCCCGGAAGGGGAGTGAAATAGATCCTGAAACCGTGTGCCTACAAGTAGTTAGAGCCCTTTTATGGGTGATAGCGTGCCTTTTGTAGAATGAACCGGCGAGTTACGATTACATGCGAGGTTAAGTTGATAAGACGGAGCCGCAGCGAAAGCGAGTCTGAATAGGGCGAAATAGTATGTGGTTGTAGACCCGAAACCAGGTGATCTACCCATGTCCAGGGTGAAGTCCAGGTAACACTGGATGGAGGCCCGAACCCACGCACGTTGAAAAGTGCGGGGATGAGGTGTGGGTAGCGGAGAAATTCCAATCGAACTTGGAGATAGCTGGTTCTCTCCGAAATAGCTTTAGGGCTAGCCTCAAGATTTAGAGTATTGGAGGTAGAGCACTGTTTGGACTAGGGGCCCCCATCGGGTTACCGAATTCAGACAAACTCCGAATGCCAAATACTTATTCTTGGGAGTCAGACTACGAGTGATAAGATCCGTGGTCAAGAGGGAAACAGCCCAGACCACCAGCTAAGGTCCCAAAGTATACGTTAAGTGGAAAAGGATGTGGAGTTGCTTAGACAACCAGGATGTTGGCTTAGAAGCAGCCACCATTTAAAGAGTGCGTAATAGCTCACTGGTCGAGTGACTCTGCGCCGAAAATGTACCGGGGCTAAACGTATCACCGAAGCTGTGGATTGACATCTATGATGTCAGTGGTAGGAGAGCGTTCTAAGGGCGTTGAAGCTAGACCGTAAGGACTGGTGGAGCGCTTAGAAGTGAGAATGCCGGTATGAGTAGCGAAAGATGAGTGAGAATCTCATCCACCGAATGCCTAAGGTTTCCTGAGGAAGGCTCGTCCGCTCAGGGTTAGTCGGGACCTAAGCCGAGGCTGAAAAGCGTAGGCGATGGACAACAGGTTGATATTCCTGTACCACCTTTAAATCGTTTGAGCAATGGGGGGACGCAGGAGGATAGGGTAAGCGTGCTGTTGGATTAGCACGTCCAAGCAGTTAGGCCGGTAATGAGGCAAATCCCATTACCATACGGCGGAGCTGTGACGGCGAGGGAAATATAGTACCGAAGTTCCTGATTCCACACTGCCAAGAAAAGCCTCTAGCGAGATTTATGGTGCCCGTACCGCAAACCGACACAGGTAGGCGAGGAGAGAATCCTAAGGTGAGCGAGAGAACTCTCGTTAAGGAACTCGGCAAAATGACCCCGTAACTTCGGGAGAAGGGGTGCTCTTTTGGGTGTTAAAGCCCGAGAGAGCCGCAGTGAATAGGCCCAGGCGACTGTTTAGCAAAAACACAGGTCTCTGCGAAGCCGCAAGGCGAAGTATAGGGGCTGACACCTGCCCGGTGCTGGAAGGTTAAGAGGAGGGGTTAGCGTTCGCGCGAAGCTCTGAATTGAAGCCCCAGTAAACGGCGGCCGTAACTATAACGGTCCTAAGGTAGCGAAATTCCTTGTCGGGTAAGTTCCGACCCGCACGAAAGGTGTAACGATCTGGGCACTGTCTCAACGAGAGACTCGGTGAAATTATAGTACCTGTGAAGATGCAGGTTACCCGCGACAGGACGGAAAGACCCCGTGGAGCTTTACTGCAGCCTGATATTGAATTTTGGTACAGCTTGTACAGGATAGGTAGGAGCCTTGGAAGCCGGAGCGCCAGCTTCGGTGGAGGCATTGGTGGGATACTACCCTGGCTGTATTGACATTCTAACCCGCACCCCTTATCGGGGTGGGAGACAGTGTCAGGTGGGCAGTTTGACTGGGGCGGTCGCCTCCTAAAAAGTAACGGAGGCGCCCAAAGGTTCCCTCAGAATGGTTGGAAATCATTCGTAGAGTGTAAAGGCACAAGGGAGCTTGACTGCGAGACCTACAAGTCGAGCAGGGACGAAAGTCGGGCTTAGTGATCCGGTGGTTCCGCATGGAAGGGCCATCGCTCAACGGATAAAAGCTACCCCGGGGATAACAGGCTTATCTCCCCCAAGAGTCCACATCGACGGGGAGGTTTGGCACCTCGATGTCGGCTCATCGCATCCTGGGGCTGTAGTCGGTCCCAAGGGTTGGGCTGTTCGCCCATTAAAGCGGTACGCGAGCTGGGTTCAGAACGTCGTGAGACAGTTCGGTCCCTATCCGTCGTGGGCGTAGGAAATTTGAGAGGAGCTGTCCTTAGTACGAGAGGACCGGGATGGACGCACCGCTGGTGTACCAGTTGTCTTGCCAAAGGCATCGCTGGGTAGCTATGTGCGGAAGGGATAAGTGCTGAAAGCATCTAAGCATGAAGCCCCCCTCAAGATGAGATTTCCCATAGCGCAAGCTAGTAAGATCCCTGAAAGATGATCAGGTTGATAGGTCAGAGGTGGAAGCGTGGCGACATGTGGAGCTGACTGATACTAATAGATCGAGGACTTAACTAAAAAATCTTAGCGCAAGCTAAGTAAGATTACTCGGCAAAATGGTTTACTTCTAAAATGATTTAGTTTTGAGAGAACAATTCTCTAACTAAATAAGTCTGGTGGCGATAGCGAGAAGGTCACACCCGTTCCCATACCGAACACGGAAGTTAAGCTTCTCAGCGCCGATGGTAGTTGGGGGTTCTCCCCCTGTGAGAGTAGGACGTCGCCAGGCACTAATGAAACAAGCATCTACTTTGGTGGATGCTTGTTTTTTTTTACTAAACAAGACCAAGACTAAAAAATATAGTCTAGAAAAAGGGAAACCAGCTAGTCTGAGCTCCCATTAGCTATTTGCTAGATTTTCTAAAAATTGATAAACCAACTGAGGACCTTTTTCTGCAGCTATTAGTAAAAAGGATTCAATAAAGGGATAATCTTTATTTGGCATTGTTTTTAATAATTCACTCCACCATTCAATTTCATATCTAGCAATCATACTTAGGTTATATAAAATTAAATAATGACTTAATAGTTCATTTGAAAAACAAGTTATTTCTTTATCGGTAGAAAGAACATTTGATTTTTCCCTGCTATCCCAATGAATGAATTTATTCCCATAGATAGGTTCTAAAAGCCGAATGCCCAACTCTTTTTTATTTTCCTCCACTTCCTCTATCTGAATTCCATGATTCCTTTCAAGATACTTTATAAAATGATTAGCATTCATAAAGTATAAATCTAATATTTGTTTTGGAATGACTAAAAGTGGGTGATGATACTTCGCTTGTATGAAAGTGGATTTCCCTTCTAATGCCTGAAACAAAGTTGATAATTCAGGAATTTGATTTAAAAGGTATTCCATTTTCACTTTTTCTCCTTCAAGGTTTTTACAGTGAAACATTTTTTCTGCCATATAAGTAAACAGCCCATTTTTTTGAATCTTTACTTCGTCTTGAAAAAATAAGTATTGTTGCTTTTTAAGTTTTCTTGTTGAAACGCCATGTGCTAAAACAGAAGTTGTGTTTGGATAACTTGGATCAATTGTAAGTAAACATGCTTTTATTAAATGAACTAGGCCATAAAATAAGAGGATGGGCTGAATACTCAAAGGAGCGTTCTTTGCTTGCTGGTAGTATAATTTTCCATGTTCTAAAAAGTACATGAAGGGATAGCAATTTTGATAGCTTTTTGATTCTATATCGGATATATGTAAAATACGATAGCATTTTTTTAGAAAATTTTGGCTGTATTCTGCGGAAAAAAAACAACTAAAAGAGCTCCAGTCTTTATAAAAATTGGACATTTTTAAACCTCCTAGAATTTTTTGAAAAGTTAAACATATTAAACTAACCTTGACAGTATTTTATCCAATTGATAACCTACTAATAATATTTTTAACAATATGGAGGCGTTAAAATGTGGGAAAGTAAATTTGCAAAAGAAGGATTAACGTTTGATGATGTTCTTTTAATTCCAGCTAAATCGGAAGTTTTGCCTCGAGATGTAAGCTTAAAGGTAAAATTAGCGGAAAATCTTAACCTAAACATTCCGCTTATTAGTGCAGGAATGGATACAGTAACAGAAGCAGAAATGGCTATTGCCATTGCAAGACAAGGTGGATTAGGTATTATTCATAAAAACATGTCTATTGAACAACAGGCTGAGCAGGTAGATAAAGTAAAACGCTCAGAGAGTGGTGTAATCACAGATCCTTTCTTTTTAACTCCAGAACACCAAGTATTTGATGCAGAGCATTTAATGGGTAAATATCGTATTTCTGGTGTGCCAATTGTTAATAATAACGATGAGCAAAAACTAGTAGGTATTCTTACTAACCGAGACCTTCGTTTTATTGAAGACTTTTCCATTAAAATTTCAGATGTTATGACGAAAGAAAATTTAGTAACGGCTCCAGTAGGAACAACCTTAGAAGAAGCAGAAAAAATCTTACAAAAATACAAGATTGAAAAATTACCTTTAATCGATGAAGAAGGTGTATTAAAGGGATTAATCACAATTAAAGATATAGAAAAAGTAATTGAATTTCCTCATTCAGCAAAAGATGCTCAAGGAAGATTATTAGTGGGTGCTGCTGTTGGAGTAACAAACGATGCGTTAAAACGAGTAGAATTGCTTGTGAAGTCAAATGTTGATGTAATTGTCATTGATACTGCCCATGGTCACTCCCGTGGCGTACTAGAGGGTATTAGAGACATTAGAAACGCATACCCTGATTTAACTATTATCGCAGGTAATGTAGCTACTGCAGAAGGAACAAGAGCATTAATTGAAGCTGGAGCAGATATTGTTAAAGTTGGGATTGGACCAGGCTCTATTTGTACAACACGTGTAGTTGCTGGTGTAGGTGTTCCTCAAATTACAGCAGTTTATGATTGTGCTACTGAGGCTAGAAAGCACGGTAAATCCATTATTGCTGATGGAGGAATTAAATACTCTGGTGATATTGTAAAAGCTTTAGCAGCGGGTGGACATGCGGTTATGTTAGGAAGTTTACTTGCAGGTGTATCTGAAAGCCCAGGAGAGACAGAAATTTTCCAAGGTAGAAGATTTAAAGTATATAGAGGAATGGGTTCAGTTGCAGCGATGGAAAAAGGATCTAAAGATCGTTACTTCCAAGAGGATAACAAAAAATTTGTTCCAGAAGGTATTGAAGGTAGACTTCCTTACAAAGGACCACTTTCTGATACGATTTATCAATTAGTTGGTGGAATTCGCTCTGGTATGGGATACTGTGGGACAAAGGATCTATATGAATTAAGAGAAAATGCTCAATTTGTAAAAATGACAGGTGCTGGCTTAAGGGAAAGTCATCCACATGATGTTCAAATTACAAAAGAAGCACCAAATTACTCACTTTCTTAAGATCGAATAGTAGTAGGTTTTTAAAAAGTTTCCTTAATTTACAATAGACAGTGACCAAGTGCACTGTCTATTTTTTTTATTTTTTTTATGTTAAACTGTACAAGGGAAATAATTAACTAAAAAAAAAGATAGATTAATAGATAAAATAGTTTTGGAGGTTTTAATATTGAAACATGTAAAAAAGTGGACGGTATCTTTCATCATCGCGGTACTATTCTTAAGTACACTATCAACAGTTCTACCATATCAAGCAAGTGCTGCTGAAAACGATGCGCTTGGATTAGATGCAGGAGCAGCGATACTAGTAGATGCAAATACTGGTGAAATATTATATGAAAAAAATACGGATGAACTTCTTGGAGTTGCTTCCATGTCAAAGATGATGACAGAATATATTGTTCTGGAATCCATAAAAAATGGAAAAATCACATGGGATCAAAAAGTAAAAATAAATAACTATATTCACAGACTATCTGGTGCTCCTGGGTTATCAAATGTAGGGTTAACTGAAGGGGAAGAGTACACAGTTAAGGAATTGTATCAAGCGATGGCTATTCACTCAGGAAATGCTGCTACTGTTGCATTAGCAGAATTAATCGCAGGTACAGAAAAAAACTATATTAGTGTAATGAATCAAAAGGCTGAAGAGTTAGGATTAGTTGATTTTGAATTTGTTAACTCTTCTGGTTTAAATAACAGTGATTTATTAGGAAATATCCCAGCTGGAAGCGAGAAAGATGAAAATAAAATGTCGGCTAAAGCTGTTGCTAAATTAGCTTACCGTTTAATCCATGATTACCCAGAAATATTAGAGACATCTGGTATGGCAAGCTTAAAGTTTAGAGATGGAAGAGAATATAAAAACTTCAATTGGCTGATACCTTCTCTGATTTTTGGGTATGAAGGAGTAGATGGATTAAAAACCGGTTCTACTGATTATGCTAAATTTAATGTTACTGCTACTGCTCAAAAAGGAGATCAACGTTTTATTGTAGTTATTATGAAAAGTGAAACGAAAGATTCTCGTTTTGCAGAAGCAAGAAAAGTATTGGACTATGCTTTTGGTAATTTCTCTACAGAAGAGATTCTTCCAGCAAATTATGTAGATGCGAAAAATAAAACGTTAGATGTAACAAAAGGAAAAGAAGATAAAGTAAGTATTGGTACTAAGGATGCAATTAACTTAGTAATTAAAAATAGCGAAAAAGAAAATTATGTTGCGAAAATAGTATTGGATGAAAAAAAATTAAATGATGATGGTGAACTAACAGCTCCAGTTAAAAAAGGAGATAAGGTTGGTTATGTAACGGTACAAACGAAAGATGGAAAAGAAGTGGCATTCTTAACAACTGATGGAAAAGAAAAGGTACAAGTAGACTTAGTAGCGAATGAAACAGTGGAAAAAGCAAATTGGTTTGTTTTAGCTATGCGTGGAATTGGCTCATTCTTTTCTAATGTATGGGACAGTGTCTTTGATACTGTAAAAGGTTGGTTCTAATTCATTTGTCTTTCACTCAATCAAACCTTTTAAAGGAATAGTTTTTTTGAAAAACAACAAAGGGAAGGATCGGCTGGATAAATCGCATACATTTTATAAAATGAAAGAAAAAGAGCTTCTTGTATTGACAGAAGCTCTTTTTTATTGTTTATTTTCATTAGGGAATTACATTTTTATTCAAAAGATTACAATAATTTTGCTTTTAAAAAAAGATTCTTTACAGGGGGCAAACGATGAAAACTGGTACTGAAAGAGTAAAACGTGGAATGGCTGAAATGCAAAAAGGCGGAGTAATCATGGATGTTGTGAACGCAGAGCAAGCCAAGATTGCAGAGGAAGCAGGAGCGGTAGCAGTAATGGCTCTTGAACGAGTTCCTTCAGATATTCGCGCAGCTGGTGGGGTAGCTAGAATGGCAGATCCAACAATCGTAGAGGAAGTAATGAATGCAGTAACAATCCCTGTAATGGCAAAGGCACGTATTGGTCATATTGTTGAAGCTAGAGTGTTGGAAGCTATGGGTGTTGATTATATTGATGAGAGTGAAGTTTTAACTCCAGCAGATGAAGAGTATCATTTAAATAAAAATGAATATACTGTTCCGTTTGTATGTGGATGTCGTGATCTTGGAGAAGCAGCAAGACGTATCGGGGAAGGTGCTTCTATGCTTCGCACAAAAGGGGAACCAGGAACAGGGAATATTGTTGAGGCAGTTCGTCATATAAGAAAAGTTAATGCACAAGTCCGTAAAGTTGTACATATGAATGAAGATGAATTAATGACAGAAGCAAAAATCTTAGGCGCACCATATGAGCTACTTTTAGAAATTAAAAAATTAGGTCGTCTACCAGTTGTTAATTTTGCTGCTGGTGGTGTTGCAACACCTGCTGATGCAGCTTTAATGATGCACTTAGGTGCAGATGGTGTATTCGTAGGTTCAGGTATTTTTAAATCAGACAACCCTGCAAAATTTGCTAGAGCAATCGTAGAGGCAACTACTCATTATCAAGATTATAAGTTAATTGCAGAAATTTCTAAAAACCTTGGAACAGCAATGAAAGGAATTGAAATTTCTAGCTTAAGCCCAGAAGCACGTATGCAAGAGCGTGGTTGGTAAGATGAGTACAGTGCCAAACGTAAAAATAGGGGTCCTTGGTTTACAGGGGGCTGTAAGAGAACATATTAATGCTATTGAGGCGAACAATGCAGATGCTATTATTGTAAAGAAAAAAGAACAGCTAGATGAAATCGATGGCTTAATTATTCCTGGCGGAGAAAGTACTACGATGCGCCGGTTAATTGATAAATATGAGTTTATGGAGGCACTTCAAGCGTTCGCTCAATCTGGGAAACCAATGTTTGGAACATGCGCTGGTTTAATTTTATTGGCTAGATCCATTAAGGGCTATGATAAACCTCATATTGGTGTAATAGATGTACAAGTTGAGCGTAATTCTTTTGGTAGACAAAGGGAAAGCTTTGAGGCAAACCTAGATATCGCAGGAGTTGCAGAGGATTTTACAGCCGTATTTATTCGTGCACCACATATCGTGAGCGTTGGGGAGAATGTTGAAGTATTGGCTAAACATAATGATCGTATTGTAGCAGCGCGAGAAGGACAATTCTTAGGATGTTCTTTCCACCCTGAATTAACAGAGGATCATCGTTTAACTGGGTATTTTATCAATATGGCGATTGAGGCTAAGCAACACTTATTTGCATAAGCGGTTGAATTTCGGAAATAATTATAGTAAGATAAATGCAATTAATATATGGAATCTACTATGATAGGAAATAGTAACAGGTTACTTATTCTAAAAGAGAGCCGATGGTTGGTGTGAATCGGTGAATAAAGCTTGTGAATCCATCCTAGAGTAAAAACAAGGAACGCATATGTTTGCTAGTAATTGTTTTCGGTTAAAAACCGTTATGATCTTTAAGGTGAAAAGCAGTTTTTTGCTTTTAACTAGGGTGGCAACGCGGGTAACTCTCGTCCCTTTTTTGGGGACGGGAGTTTTTTGTTTGCGAAAAAAGTTTGAGGATTTCTAATACAGGACCTGGACTCTATAAAAAGTAGATTGCATGTAAAAATGAAAATGGGAGGAATAAAATATGCTAGATATTAAATTTGTTCGTGCTAATTTTGATTTTGTGAAAAGTCAATTACAGCATCGAGGAGAAGATTTATCAGAGCTTGAGAATTTTGAAGCATTGGATGTAAGACGAAGAGAGCTTATTGTTGAAACAGAACAATTGAAAAGTAAAAGAAATGAAGTATCACAGCAAGTAGCAGTATTAAAGAGAGAGAAAAAGGATGCAGAAGCTCTTATTGTGGAAATGCGAGAAGTTGGCGAAAAAATTAAAGAATATGACAATGAGCTACGTGAAGTAGAAGAAAAATTACAAACCATTATGCTTGGAATTCCGAATCTTCCTCATGAAAGTGTTCCAGTAGGAGATACAGAAGATGATAACGTCGAAATTAGAAAATGGGGCGAAATTAGAAAATTTGACTTTGAACCAAAGCCACACTGGGATGTTGCTACTGACTTAGATTTGCTAGATTTTGAAAGAGCAGCAAAAGTAACAGGAAGCCGTTTTGTATTTTATAAAGGTTTAGGGGCTAAACTAGAAAGAGCATTATTTAACTTCATGCTTGATTTGCATACAGAGGAACATGGTTATAAAGAAATTATCCCGCCTTTCTTAGTAAATAGAGCAAGTCTAACAGGTACGGGACAATTGCCTAAGTTTGAAGAGGATGCTTTTTTAATAGAAAAAGAAGACTATTTCTTAATTCCAACTTCAGAGGTACCTGTAACAAACTTGCATAGAGATGAAATTCTTGATGGAGATCAGCTTCCGATCAAATATGCTGCATTTAGTGCAAACTTCCGTTCTGAAGCAGGATCTGCTGGAAGAGACACAAGAGGACTGATTAGACAACACCAATTCAACAAAGTAGAGCTTGTTAAGTTTGTGAAGCCAGAAGATTCTTATGAGGAGTTAGAGTCTTTAACAGGTAACGCAGAAAAAGTTTTGCAGTTATTAGGATTACCATACCGTGTCTTGAGCATGTGTACAGGAGATTTAGGATTTACAGCAGCAAAAAAATATGACGTTGAAGTATGGATTCCAAGTTATAATACGTATCGAGAAATTTCTTCTTGTAGTAATTTTGAAGCTTTCCAAGCAAGAAGAGCAAATATTCGTTTCCGCAGAGAGCCTAAAGGAAAGCCAGAGCATGTGCATACATTAAATGGATCTGGTCTTGCAATTGGAAGAACAGTTGCAGCAATTCTAGAGAATTACCAGCAAGCAGATGGTAGTGTTGTAATTCCTGAAGTGCTTCGACCTTATATGAGAAATAGAGAAGTAATTTCTCCAGAATAATAAAAGGGTGCTAGGTCTCGTGAGAGGGATGTATATCCTCTCATGAGGTCAGTTAATCCTAGTTTGGAGGAGAACAATTGCTCACGACAGGGAAGTTTTTTGTATCCGGTTTTTTATAGGGAAAATAAAAAAAATGAAAAATATAGTTGACTTATGTTTCTATAGATGATATATTATTACTTGTCTGATGGAGGAATACCCAAGTCCGGCTGAAGGGATCGGTCTTGAAAACCGACAGGCGGGTCAAACCGCGCAGGGGTTCGAATCCCCTTTCCTCCTCCATGATTTTTAAATTTACATTGCGCATAATATTTGGAGATATATGTGACCTGCTACTTTAGTAGCAGGTTTTTTATTTGTATTTTTTTAAATATAGAAAGAAAGAAAAAAGGACTTTCCTTATGTTTTGGATTACAGTCAGCTATCCTTAAGATGGAGCTGGCTGTAATCGCGAAAACAGGGAAAGTCTTTTTTTATGCTTTTCGGCTATAGTTTTTTTGCTGAATAATTGTACTAATCTTTTCTAAAATTGGTTCGATAGATTGGGTCCCAGCAATTGCATCATACTCGTTTATATTTAAACGAAGAACAGGGCAGGCTGAGAAAGACTCAATCCATTTTTCGTATCTTCCGTGCATCTCTGTCCAATAATCAATTGGTGTTTGTTTTTCCATTTCTCGACCTCGTCTATCAATACGCTGTAAAATATCATCAAGAGATCCTTCAAGATATATTAACAAGTCTGGATGAGGGAAGTAAGGAGTCATCACCATTGCATCAAATAAACTTGTATATGTTTCATAATCTACTTCTGACATTGTCCCTTTTTCATAATGCATTTTTGCAAATATACCAGTATCTTCATAAATAGAGCGATCTTGGATAAATCCTCCACCATATTCAAAGATTTTTTTTTGTTCTTTAAATCGTTCTGCTAAAAAATATACTTGTAGATGAAAACTCCATCGACTAAAGTCATGATAAAATTTATCAAGGTATGGATTTGTATCAACTTTTTCAAAGGAAGTTCGAAATTGCAAAGCATCTGCTAATGCGTTTGTTAAAGTTGATTTACCAACACCAACTGTTCCAGCAATCGTAATAACGGAATTGCTAGGAATATTATATTTTGTTCGTAGATTCATGATTAAAGGCTCCTATATTTAAAGTTTCTTTTATTGTGTTAATAATTTTTACTAAGTCTTGCCTATTTTGAACAAAGTCCAGTGTATCTCCATTGAATTCTAATACAGGAATCTGTGGATTATTTTGTTTGAAGTCATTCATGACAATATCGTAATCAGAAGCTAGTTGCTCTAAATAAAGAGGACTAATATTTTTTTCTATGTCTCTATCTCTTTTTCTTATTCGTGCCATTATTGTATCCAAACTGGCATGTAAGTAAATAATAATATTTGGCATTGGCAGATCTTCTGTTAACACTTCGTATATACGCACATACTTCTCTAAATCGCTATCCTGTAAAGATCTTTTTGCGAAAATAAGATTTTTTAATATATGATAATCTGCAACCACAGGAATGTCTTTAGTTAAATAATGGTCTCTTGTATCGTTTAATTGCTTAAATCGATTACATAAGAAAAACATTTCTGTTTGAAAGCTCCATTCATCAATGTTTTCATAAAATTTTCCGAGGAAAGGATTTTCTTCGACGATTTCCTTTAGAAGCTCGTATTGAAAATACTCTGAGAGTAATTTAGCTAAAGAAGTTTTCCCAACTCCGATAGGTCCTTCTACTGTAATAAAAGGGATACTATTCACACTTGTCCCTCCTGTTTTCTTATTTTAGAAGCTTAAAGGCTTGCGGGTTCGTTAAACAAAGACAAACTTTATATATACAGCCCTTGCTTCTTTTAGTAAGTAATAAAAATAGTACAAGAGTCATTTTAACACATGGAGGGGAAAGAGGACATATGCTTGTTTTTTCCTAAATAATTATTCTGTTGTAAACCTATATTCTAGCTGAATAATTATGTGGAGTTGGTGAAAAAGTATAAAATTTAAGAATTTTCAATTGATAAATTATTAATGTATGGTATTATATGGGTAAAGTTTATAAATGAATCACTAGGGGATCCCTTGATAAGGGCTGAGAATAAAGTAGTTACTTTTAAACCCTCAAAACCTGAACAGGTTCGTACCTGCGTAGGAAAGTGGAGTATCGTTAAATATGTATGCTTGATGAACTTTTCATTAGGTGTAGTTTATTAACCACTTTTCTATAATTGGAAAAGTGGTTTTTTGCGTTTTTCGCCACTTTTCCTTCTACATGATAAGTTGGGGGTGATGAGTATTAAGATAATGGCTGTAACAGATGATAAACAATCTTTAAAGGAGCTTTCTGCTATTTTATTAGAAATCCATCCATATGTGGATTATTTGCAAATTAGAGAGAAAGCCAAAAGTCCAAAAGAAATTTATTGGCTATGTGATTATTTGCTTAAGGAAGGAGTACCTGCGAGTAAAATAATCGTTAATGATCGTCTTGATGTTGGAGTATTGCTCTCGTTAAAAAATGTCCATTTACCGTCAAGTGGATTGTCTGTTCATCACGTGAAAACAAGGTTTCCTGAAATGTTTATAGGTGTATCCGTTCATAGCAAAGAAGAGGCTATTTTAGCAGATAAAAGGAATGCAGATTATATCCTATATGGTCATTGTTATCCTACAAATAGTAAAAAGGGAAAGTCGCCTATTGCACTGTCCACTATCTCAGATATTAAAAGAAATATATCTATTCCCCTGTATGCTATAGGAGGGATTACGGAAGACCGAATAGGTGAACTAGCTAATTTGGGGGTAGATGGAGTGGCTATTATGTCGGCTATTTTTTCATCATCCCATCCATTAAAGACAGTGAAAAGGATAAGAGAAAGATGTGATGAGCTTGGAAGCTAGGAAAGTTGATGTCGCCATTATTGGTGGCGGAATTATCGGTAGTTCTATTGCTTTCTATTTGGCAAAAGAAAAGAAAAAGGTAGCTATTTTAGAAGCACACCAAGTTGGTGGGAAATCAACTAGTGCAGCAGCCGGGATGCTTGGTGCACATTCTGAATACAAGGAATTTAAGCATCTCTATCCATTTGCAAGAAGTAGCCAGCTTTTATATAAAGACCTTTATGAAGAGATAAGAGAGCTTACAGCTATTGATTTTGAAAAGAAAAATGGCGGATTATTGAAGCTTGCTTATTCAGAGGAAGAAAAGAGAGACCTGGAATCGATTCTTTCGTTGTCGTCGGTGGAATGGTTGGATTGCAATGAAGCAAGGGGGAAAGTTCCACAGTTAGCAGCAGATTTCATAGGAGCTGCTTATTTAAAAGAAGATGTACATATTACCCCATTAATAGCATGTAATGGTCTGAGTAAAGGGGCTCAACTATTCGGAGCTGAAATTTATGAATATACCCGTGTATTAAGAGTGGAAAAGAATGGAATGGGATATTTATTAAAAACATCACAAGGGACCTTTTTGGCAGATAAAGTTGTTATTGCGAGCGGAGTGTGGAGTAATTACTTTTTTCAGCAATTAGGATTATCTCATGAAATTGTTCCTGTAAAGGGCGAATGTGTGGCTGTAGTCAATGAAGGAGCTCCGTTACATTATTCTGTATTTCATGATCAATTTTACATTGTACCTAGAAATAATAATGAACTCATTATTGGTGCAACAAAAAAATGGAATGATTGGAGTGAGGAACCTTCCCTTGATGGAATAGAAGAGGTAATACAAAAAGCAAAAAGGATGATTCCTGAAATTGGAGAAATGAAATGGAAAAGGGCCTGGGCGGGACTTAGACCGCAAACGAATGATGGATATCCTTTTATAGGAGAACATCCAGAGATGAAAGGGTTATATTTTGCAACTGGGCATCAAAGGAATGGCATATTATTAGCGCCTGCAACAGGGAAGATGATTCGTGATTTAATGATTGGTTTACCTGTAGAGAAAGCATGGATAGAAGCATTTAAAGTGGAACGTAATAATTTTGCTCTTAGGGGAGGGATGTAATTGAACATACAATTGAATGGTAAGGAACAGCAATTACCAAAAGATGTAGCCACAGTGGAGGATTTGTTGTGTTTATTTGAGTTAAATAATCGTATTGTCATAGTAGAAATAAATAGAGATATTTTACAAAAAGATCAATACCAAACTTATATATTGAAAGAAAGAGATAGAGTAGAATTAATCCATTTTGTTGGAGGAGGGTAATAGATGTTAAAAATAGCAAATCGTACTTTTCAATCTCGTTTACTACTGGGAACAGGGAAATATCCATCATTTGAGGTGCAAAAAAAGGCTGTGGAAGTATCTGAAAGTGAGATTCTAACTTTTGCTGTGCGCAGGATGAATATATTTGAAGAATCACAGCCGAACTTTTTAGAGCAATTAGATTTAACTCGTTATACACTACTTCCTAATACTGCTGGAGCAAAAAATGCAGAAGAAGCGGTGAGAATTGCGAAGCTTGCAAAGGCATCCGGATTATGTGACATGATCAAAGTAGAAGTAATCGGTTGTGACAAATCGTTGCTGCCAGATCCGATAGAAACGTTAAAAGCTTCTGAACAGCTATTAGAAGAAGGATTTATTGTGTTGCCTTATACTTCTGATGATGTGGTGCTTGCGAAAAGGCTAGAGCAGCTAGGTGTACATGCCATTATGCCAGGTGCTTCACCAATTGGGTCTGGGAAAGGAATTATTAATCCATTAAATTTACAATTCATCATAGAACAAAGCACGATACCTGTTATTGTTGATGCGGGAGTCGGTTCTCCTAAGGATGCAGCATATGCAATGGAGCTTGGAGCAGATGGGGTGCTTTTGAATACGGCGGTTTCAAATGCGAAAGATCCAGTTACAATGGCTCTCGCTATGAAGCTAGCTATCGAGGCAGGCAGACTAGGATATGAAGCAGGGAGAATAGAAGAGAAAAATTTTGGAGTTGCGAGTAGTCCGTTGACAGGGATGATTACATCTTGACTAGTCGTTTTATGAAACAGGAATTATTTATTGGAAAAGATGGGCAAAGGAATATTGAAAATAGTCATGCTGTTATTTTAGGAGCAGGTGCCTTAGGTTCGGCAGTATCTGAGATGTTAGTCAGAGCTGGAATAGGAAAACTAACCATTATCGATCGAGATTATGTGGAACAAAGTAATCTCCAAAGACAACAGCTATATACAGAAGAGGATGCTGCGAAAAAGCTTCCTAAAGCAATTGCGGCTAAGAAGAGACTAAAGGAAATTAGTGGTTATACTCTAATAGAATCGATTGTGGAGGATATAAACTACCAAACTATTGAAAAATTCATTCATGGTGCTTCCATTTTAATAGATGGAACGGATAATTTTGAAACGAGGCTTGTAATAAATGATGCTGCGATTAAGCATCAAATTCCTTTTATATTTGGCGCTTGTGTCGGGAGCTATGGGCTTTCTTATCCAGTTGTTGGAGGGAATGTTCCGTGTCTCCATTGCTTGATTGACAAGCTTCCTTCTCAGCAAGTCACATGTGATACAGCAGGGGTCATAAGTCCAATTGTTCAGTGGGTTGCTGCAATGCAAGTATCACAAGCAATGCAAATTCTGTCAGGTAAAACGATATTGCCAGTCCTTCGTTCTTTTGATATTTGGAAAATGGAATATGTGGAAATGAATGTCGCGAAATTAAGAAATAATAGTTGTCCTACATGTGGAATAGAAGCAGATTTCCCATATTTATCTTTTCGAAACCAAACGAAAGTAGCTGTACTATGTGGGCGGGATGCTGTTCATATTCGTCCACCTATGTCAAAGGAATTGGATTTGTATGAGCTTTCTCAGCAGTGGAAGTCACTTGTGGTACATTTAACGGCCAATCCTTATTTATTATCTTTTCATTATGATGCATATCGTGTGATTCTTTTTAAAGATGGACGCGCAATCATTCATGGAACTTCAGAAGAAAGTGTGGCTAAATCAATTTATGCGAAATTAATTGGTTAGAAAGAAATAAGGAAAGCTCTGTTTGAGGCAGACCTTTCCTTATTATTTATGCTCGTTTAGTTACTTGGAAATTATCAAGGATTAAAAGCCAGTTTTGAGGAAAGGATAACCCTAATTTCCAATAGCTAATTCCTCTTAAATTAAGCTCCTTAATTAAATTGAATTTAGCCTGAATGGAACGGGCATCTTCAAACCATACTTCATGTAGTTTCCCTTCGCTATCGGTATATTTAAAATAGGGAGCCTGTGCTTTTTGATCATATAATATAGCAACATTGTTATCAGCTGCCAGCTGAATGGCTGCTTGAGGACTAAGTGCTCTGGCGACTGAACCTTCAACGAATGGCAATGTCCAATCATATCCGTATAGATTTTGCCCCATCATAATTTTAGAGGAAGGTATTTCCGTTACGGCATATTGTAGAACATCTCTAACCGGACCTATAGGGGAAACAGCCATTGCAGGTCCGCCGCTATATCCCCATTCATATGTCATGATAACAACGAAATCAACAATTTCCCCGTGGGCTCTGTAATCATGCCCTTCATACCACTTGCCTTTTTGGTTGGCACTTGTTTTTGGTGCCAATGCAGTCGATAATAGCCAGCCTTCTTGTGAAAAACGATTTTTGGCTTTGCGTAGGAAGGAGTTGTAAGCTTCGCGATCAACTGGTCTTAAATATTCAAAATCAAAATGAATATCCTTAAACCCGTATTTTTTTGCAGTTGTGACAATATTATTGATAAAGTTGTTTTGAATGGTTTCATCGTTTAACAGAATTCTTCCTAATTCATCACTAAATTGATCATTTTCTTGATTCGTAATAACCATCATTAATACATTATTATTTCTTTGTGCGATACTTGGGAAATTATTTAGAAGCGGTTCTTTTAAAGTGCCATCTCGTAGTGCTTGGAAACTAAAAGGAGCGAGATAAGTTAAATAAGGAGCGGTTTCTCGTGCGCTTGCCTCTAAATTTGGCGCAACGGAAGTGCCTCGTGGTTCCACATACGCGTTAGTATCTACGGGTCTTTTAGGTAGCTCGGGAATGTATAAACGTAAGCCGACTTGTAAATGTTGGTTAACAGGAATGGAATTAATAGAAGCCAATTGTTCGTAATTAACTCTAAATCTTTGAGCGATAGACCAGAGACTATCTCCTGGTTTTACCCAATAAAAGCTTCCGATAATGGGAATGAGAAGTGCTTGCCCTATTGTTAATCGATTTGGATTTGGTAGGTCATTGGCTTCTATCAAATCATTAACCGTTGTACTGTATGCAGCTGCAATGCCTGTTAAGGTTTGATTATTGCTGACAACATGAATTTGCATATTCTTCCCTCCTGATAAGGATACATTATTAAAGCTTATGAAGAGGAAAGGTTAGAAATGCTGGTATTTTCTTTGAATGTAAATATTTTCGCGCTCATGACATTTTTCATCATACGAATAGCGTATTGATTATCCTTATCGTCGACAGAAGCAATGCAATTGTCAGGGATAAGAAGAGGGTATTCTCGCATATAGGCATCGTTAGCGGTGAATAAAACGCAAATATTGCCTGCTATGCCGGTAAGGATAAGCTTTTTTACTTGGAGCTGATTAAGTAATGTATATAGTGCGGTTCCGTAAAAGGCAGAATGTCTTGGTTTTATTAGAAAGTAATCTGAGTCATTTGGCTTGATTTTGTCGATAACTTGATCGCTTTTTTCATTGCTGCAATATTCCACTACTTTATTTAATTCTGCTTGCCATAGATTATAATGATCATTGATATAGATGATGGGGATATTTTCTTTTTGGCATTGTTTTTTTAGTAATTGAATTTGTTCTGCAATGATTAATGCTTTTTCTGCTAAGATATTTCCGTGATCAAAATTAAAATCATTTATCATATCAATAATTAAAAGAGCGGTGTTAGATGCTTCCATACAGTTCTCCTTTTCTATGTAAAATGGTAGAATGAAGCATTGGTTATGGTTGTTAGAGGGTAAAATCAATCAAACCAATATTATTACTAACTTAGTTTAAGTCAAAGAAGAAATTTCATTACAAATTTTGTGTTTTTATATAGGTGGGCTTAAGAATGGAAGAAAATGAAGATCAATTTTTTATGAAAATAGCTATAGAGGAAGCGCAGAAGGCGGCAGAAATAGGAGAGGTGCCAATAGGAGCAGTTGTTGCCTATAAGGGTGAGGTAATAGCAAGAGCACATAACTTAAGAGAAACGGATCAATCTGCTGTTGCGCATGCAGAATTGCTTGCTATAGAGAAAGCGTGTAAAACATTGGGGACATGGAGGTTAGAAGAAGCGACACTTTATGTTACGCTTGAACCATGTGCAATGTGTTCTGGTGCTATTTTGCTGTCCCGTATCCCTCGAGTGGTTTATGGAGCTGTTGATCCTAAGGGAGGATGTGCTGGTACCTTTATGAATCTGCTTCAAGATAGTCGATTTAATCATCAGAGTGAAGTGATTTCTGGTGTTTTAGCAGAAGAATGTGGTCGGTTATTAACTTCTTTTTTTCAGGAAATAAGAACCCGGAGGAAGGAAGAAAAACGATTAAAGGCAGGAAACACAGGAGCTTACAATAATTAACAAATGCTTTATGTTGATTTTTCCTGTCATTATCAGTATACTAAGAGTGTGTCTTAGGACACCTAATATTCGGTATCAATTTTGTCGTGCTAAGCGGGGAGGTAGCGGTGCCCTGTACTCGCAATCCGCTCTAGCGAGGCTGAATTCCTTTCTGAGGCTGGTATCCTGTAGGGTCTGCCTTAAGTAAGTGGTGTTGACGTCCGGGTCCTGCGCAATGGGAATCCATGAACCATGTCAGGTCCGGAAGGAAGCAGCATTAAGTGGACACCCCCATGTGCCGCAGGGTTACCTGGACTGAGCTAACTACTTAAGTAACGCTTATGGGTGCCAGTCGATGAAAGGTGCACGGCAGTTATAATTTATACATACAAAACTCATCCTTATCGGATGAGTTTTTTTGTAAGTTAAAGCAATTACCTATGATTCTTACGCTTGAAGAACAGATGATTTTCTTTTTCATTGAGAATAACTATTTCCATATTAGTATGTATGCTATTATGTATGTAAAATTATAAATGGATAAGTTATAATAATGAATGAAAATAAAAAATGGAGGGTACTATGAACTATCAAGCTTTATACCGGGTTTGGCGTCCTCAACAGTTTATAGATGTGGTAGGGCAGGAACACGTAACAAAGACATTGCAAAATGCCCTTCTTCAGCAAAAAATCTCTCACGCATACTTATTCTCTGGTCCAAGGGGAACGGGGAAAACAAGTGCGGCGAAAATCTTAGCGAAAGCTGTTAACTGTGAGAGAGCACCAATCAGTGAACCTTGTAATGAATGTGATGCATGTAAGGGAATTACAGACGGCACTATACCTGATGTAATCGAAATAGATGCTGCTTCAAATAACGGAGTAGAAGAAATAAGGGATATAAGAGATAAGGTTAAGTTTGCTCCTAGCTCTGTACCTTATAAAGTTTATATTATTGATGAAGTGCATATGCTATCAATTGGAGCCTTTAATGCTCTTTTGAAAACATTGGAGGAACCCCCTAAACATGTAATTTTTATTTTAGCCACTACTGAACCTCACAAAATTCCTTTAACGATTATTTCAAGATGTCAGCGATTTGATTTTAGACGGATTACATCGCAAGCGATTGTCAATCGAATGAGATTGATTATGGATGAGTCAGCAATCTCCTGTGAGGAAAAAGCACTGCAAATGATTGCAAGAGCAGCAGATGGCGGAATGCGCGATGCATTAAGCTTATTAGATCAAGCTATCTCTTATAGCAATGAAGTGGTTACAGTAGAAGATGCTTTGACAGTGACAGGTGCTGTTTCCCAAAACTTTTTAAATACCTTATCTAAAGCAATTTTAGATGGAGACACGGTAAGAGGTCTTCAATCGTTAGATGAATTACTTCTTTCTGGTAAAGACTCTAATCGATTTATTGAAGATTTTATCTTTTTCTACCGGGATATGCTGCTGTATAAAACAGCGCCTCGTTTAGAAGAATCTTTAGAGAGAGTTTTATTAGATGATGATTTTAAAGAGCTTGCGGAAGCGTATACCCATGAACAAATTTATGAGCTCATTCATGTATTGAATAAAACGCAGCAAGATATGCGTTGGACAAACCATCCTAGAATCTTTTTAGAAGTGGCAATTGTAAGGCTTTGTCAGTTGGAGACGGCTAAGTCATCTGGGCAATCAAATGTGGATATCCCTGAAATACAATCTTTACTTAATAAGATAACTTTTTTAGAAGAAGAAGTTACAAATCTTAAGCAAAAGGGTGTAGTAGTAGCAACTGAAGCACAGCCAGCACAGAAAAAAGTAAGATCAAATAGAAAAGGATTCCAGGCTCCTCTTGGTAAAATAACAGAAACACTTAAAAGTGCAACGAAGCAAGAATTGCAAAAAGTAAAAAGTAATTGGGGAGCAATGTTAAATACGCTGGTGCAAAACCAAATGAGATCGCAAGCAGCGTTATTAAATGAAGCGGAACCAGTTGCTGCATCAGGAGACTCCTTGATAATTAAGTTTAAATATGAAATCCACTGTCAAATGGCATTAGATAATGGTAAATTTATAGAGACGATTACTAATTCTTTGTATCAGCTTATAGGTACAAGGTATAATTTATTAGGAGTCCCGGAAGAACAATGGCTCAATATTAGGGAAGAGTTTTTAAATAGTTCCCATCATGCTGAGTCAAACGAGGCAGACGATGAAACTCGTCAAGATAATCCTGTTGTTTCGGAGGCAATAAAATTATTCGGTGAAGAATTATTAGAAGTGAAGGATTAATTTTGAACCTATTGGTTATATATGTACATAATATGTAGATAAACCAATGGAAACTATAAACTTGGAGGTAATTAGATATGCGTGGAATGGGAAATATGCAAAATATGATGAAGCAAATGCAAAAAATGCAAAAGAAAATGGCAGAAGCTCAAGAACAGCTTGGTGAAGAGAAAATCGAAGGAACAGCAGGTGGTGGAATGGTAACTGTTGTTGTATCAGGCCATAAAGAAATTATTGATGTTATTATTAAGGAAGAGGTTGTTGATCCAGAAGATGTAGAAATGTTGCAAGATCTTGTTTTGGCAGCAACAAATGATGCATTAAAAAAAGCGGATGAACTTACTAACTCTACAATGGGTCAGTTTACAAAAGGATTAAATCTTCCTGGAATGTTTTAAGGAGGAAGATTATGCATTATCCTGAACCTATATCAAAGCTGATCGACAGCTTTATGAAATTGCCAGGCATCGGGCCTAAAACGGCCTCAAGACTGGCTTTTTTTGTATTAAATATGAAAGAAGATACAGTATTAGATTTTGCAAAGGCACTTGTTAATGCAAAAAGAAATCTTACTTATTGCTCTGTTTGTGGACATATTACAGACCAAGATCCTTGTTATATATGCCAAGATAGTAGAAGAGACAGAAGTATTATATGTGTAGTGCAAGATCCGAAAGATGTTATAGCTATGGAAAAAATGAAAGAATACAATGGACTTTATCACGTGCTCCATGGCGCTATTTCTCCGATGGATGGTATAGGACCAGAAGATATTAATGTACCGTCATTAATAAAAAGATTGCAAGATGATGAAGCGCAAGAAGTTATTATGGCAACCAATCCGAATATAGAAGGAGAGGCAACAGCCATGTATATTTCCCGTCTTTTAAAACCATCAGGAATTAAGATAACAAGAATTGCTCATGGTTTGCCAGTGGGTGGAGATTTAGAATATGCAGATGAGGTTACACTATCTAAAGCATTAGAAGGTAGAAGAGAAGTGTAAAGATAGGAGGGCTAGTGATGTTCTTTCAAAGAAAAGGAAAGTTAAGGAAGGAATTCGATGAAAAGCTATTAGTCCAATTTAGTCATTTAAAACAAGAATGGTTAAATGATAAGAGTCTATTAGATAAAAGTTTTGACCCTTCCGATGAAGTAATTAGTGGTGCTAAGCTATCAGAGGCGAAATATTTCTTTTTATTTAAAGAAGCAAAGCAAAGAAAAATAAACTTGCTAAAATAAAATAAACAGACTGAGTGGGAAATGTTTTTTACTCAGTCTGTTTTTTATTTTAAGCTGCTAATTAAACTTATAATTAAAAAGAAAAGTTGTCCTTCCTAGGTCTTATTTATAGAAAAGGTACATATTTATAAATACAAGCATAGTGAGGGAGGATGGATAGTGAGTCCGGTTGTTATTATATCTATTGTCATCGGTTTAATTATTTTGTTGCTAGTAGTGGGAACACCAATAAAGCCGCTTAGAATGATTGGACAAGGTATTATTAAAATTATGATTGGTGCATTGTTTTTATTTTTTTTAAATACGGTTGGTAATCAATATGGTATACATGTGCCAATAAATTTTGCAACTTCAACTGTATCAGGGATATTAGGAATCCCAGGCGTGGCAGCATTAGTAGCGATTCAACTATATATTATTTAATTATTGAATTTAGCGATAAGATTATCTAAATCTACTTCAAAGTAAATAAAACTTTGAGGGAAGTATAGATAATCTTTTTTCTTTGATTGGGGGGATGTATAAGAGTAGAGAAAATATTTCTCTTTATTAATTAGGAATATATCAAATGAAGTTTTGTTTTAATTAAATTGCTAAAATATAAATAATAAAAAAGACAATGGGAAAGTGTTGACTTCATTAAGAAAGGGTGATAATATATAAAAAGTCGCCAGATTGATTGTATTAATCGCTGGAAACACTTTAAAAAAGTGTTTGACATTAGTGAGAGATTATGATATTATATAAAAGTTGCTTCTGATAGCAACAAATTAATTGCTCTTTGAAAACTGAACAAACAAACGTCAACAATAAACGTTTTATAACTAACGTTATAGAATGACAACAAGTAACAAAAAAGCTAGAGTTTAGCAATGAGCTAATCAACTCTTTATTGGAGAGTTTGATCCTGGCTCAGGACGAACGCTGGCGGCGTGCCTAATACATGCAAGTCGAGCGGACTTTAAAAGCTTGCTTTTAAAGTTAGCGGCGGACGGGTGAGTAACACGTGGGCAACCTGCCTGTAAGACTGGGATAACTTCGGGAAACCGGAGCTAATACCGGATAATCCTTTTCCACTCATGTGGAAAAGCTGAAAGACGGTTTACGCTGTCACTTACAGATGGGCCCGCGGCGCATTAGCTAGTTGGTGAGGTAACGGCTCACCAAGGCAACGATGCGTAGCCGACCTGAGAGGGTGATCGGCCACACTGGGACTGAGACACGGCCCAGACTCCTACGGGAGGCAGCAGTAGGGAATCTTCCGCAATGGACGAAAGTCTGACGGAGCAACGCCGCGTGAGTGATGAAGGTTTTCGGATCGTAAAACTCTGTTGTTAGGGAAGAACAAGTACAAGAGTAACTGCTTGTACCTTGACGGTACCTAACCAGAAAGCCACGGCTAACTACGTGCCAGCAGCCGCGGTAATACGTAGGTGGCAAGCGTTGTCCGGAATTATTGGGCGTAAAGCGCGCGCAGGCGGTCCTTTAAGTCTGATGTGAAAGCCCACGGCTCAACCGTGGAGGGTCATTGGAAACTGGGGGACTTGAGTGCAGAAGAGAAGAGTGGAATTCCACGTGTAGCGGTGAAATGCGTAGAGATGTGGAGGAACACCAGTGGCGAAGGCGACTCTTTGGTCTGTAACTGACGCTGAGGCGCGAAAGCGTGGGGAGCAAACAGGATTAGATACCCTGGTAGTCCACGCCGTAAACGATGAGTGCTAAGTGTTAGAGGGTTTCCGCCCTTTAGTGCTGCAGCAAACGCATTAAGCACTCCGCCTGGGGAGTACGGCCGCAAGGCTGAAACTCAAAGGAATTGACGGGGGCCCGCACAAGCGGTGGAGCATGTGGTTTAATTCGAAGCAACGCGAAGAACCTTACCAGGTCTTGACATCCTCTGACACTCCTAGAGATAGGACGTTCCCCTTCGGGGGACAGAGTGACAGGTGGTGCATGGTTGTCGTCAGCTCGTGTCGTGAGATGTTGGGTTAAGTCCCGCAACGAGCGCAACCCTTGATCTTAGTTGCCAGCATTAAGTTGGGCACTCTAAGGTGACTGCCGGTGACAAACCGGAGGAAGGTGGGGATGACGTCAAATCATCATGCCCCTTATGACCTGGGCTACACACGTGCTACAATGGATGGTACAAAGGGCAGCAAAACCGCGAGGTCGAGCAAATCCCATAAAACCATTCTCAGTTCGGATTGTAGGCTGCAACTCGCCTACATGAAGCTGGAATCGCTAGTAATCGCGGATCAGCATGCCGCGGTGAATACGTTCCCGGGCCTTGTACACACCGCCCGTCACACCACGAGAGTTTGTAACACCCGAAGTCGGTGGGGTAACCTTTATGGAGCCAGCCGCCTAAGGTGGGATAGATGATTGGGGTGAAGTCGTAACAAGGTAGCCGTATCGGAAGGTGCGGCTGGATCACCTCCTTTCTAAGGAAAATGGAATTTACATTCCATCAAAGATTGTTGACGATTTGTTGTTCAGTTTTGAGGGAGCAATTCCTCAAAAAATAGATAAGGTAAGAACCTTTTTACTTTATCAAACATAAAATGGGCCTATAGCTCAGCTGGTTAGAGCGCACGCCTGATAAGCGTGAGGTCGATGGTTCGAGTCCATTTAGGCCCACCATTTTAAAATTATATACCATTTTTGGGGCTTTAGCTCAGCTGGGAGAGCGCCTGCCTTGCACGCAGGAGGTCAGCGGTTCGATCCCGCTAAGCTCCACCAAAATTGTTCTTTGAAAACTAAATCATTAAATAGAAGTAACCAAGATAAACCGAGTAATCGCCATCTTAGATTCTCTATTTTAGAGAATTACTTCTTTGAAAAGTAATCGTATTAATCGAATGCTTATTCGAAGATTTGAGAGCAAAGAGAAGCAAGTAGGTCAAGGAAGCGACCGAGCGAGCACCGGAGCGTACGCTAGTACGTGAGGAGCAGAGTGAGAGAGCTGACGAAGAGATACGCCGCTTATCTTTGGTCGAAACTAAGTTAAGTTAGAAAGGGCGCACGGTGGATGCCTTGGCACTAGGAGCCGATGAAGGACGGGATTAACACCGATATGCTTTGGGGAGCTGTAAGTAAGCTTTGATCCAGAGATTTCCGAATGGGGAAACCCTCTATCCGTAATGGGATAGAATCTTTACCTGAATACATAGGGTACTGAAGGCAGACCCGGGGAACTGAAACATCTAAGTACCCGGAGGAAGAGAAAGCAAACGCGATTCCCTGAGTAGCGGCGAGCGAAACGGGATTAGCCCAAACCAAGAGGCTTGCCTCTTGGGGTTGTAGGACACTCTATATGGAGTTACAAAGGAACGGGGTAGACGAATCGATCTGGAAAGGTCAGTCGTAGAAGGTAAAAACCCTGTAGTCGAAACTTCGTTCCCTCTTGAGTGTATCCTGAGTACGGCGGGACACGAGAAATCCCGTCGGAAGCAGGGAGGACCATCTCCCAAGGCTAAATACTCCCTAGTGACCGATAGTGAACCAGTACCGTGAGGGAAAGGTGAAAAGCACCCCGGAAGGGGAGTGAAATAGATCCTGAAACCGTGTGCCTACAAGTAGTTAGAGCCCTTTTATGGGTGATAGCGTGCCTTTTGTAGAATGAACCGGCGAGTTACGATTACATGCGAGGTTAAGTTGATAAGACGGAGCCGCAGCGAAAGCGAGTCTGAATAGGGCGAAATAGTATGTGGTTGTAGACCCGAAACCAGGTGATCTACCCATGTCCAGGGTGAAGTCCAGGTAACACTGGATGGAGGCCCGAACCCACGCACGTTGAAAAGTGCGGGGATGAGGTGTGGGTAGCGGAGAAATTCCAATCGAACTTGGAGATAGCTGGTTCTCTCCGAAATAGCTTTAGGGCTAGCCTCAAGATTTAGAGTATTGGAGGTAGAGCACTGTTTGGACTAGGGGCCCCCATCGGGTTACCGAATTCAGACAAACTCCGAATGCCAAATACTTATTCTTGGGAGTCAGACTACGAGTGATAAGATCCGTGGTCAAGAGGGAAACAGCCCAGACCACCAGCTAAGGTCCCAAAGTATACGTTAAGTGGAAAAGGATGTGGAGTTGCTTAGACAACCAGGATGTTGGCTTAGAAGCAGCCACCATTTAAAGAGTGCGTAATAGCTCACTGGTCGAGTGACTCTGCGCCGAAAATGTACCGGGGCTAAACGTATCACCGAAGCTGTGGATTGACATCTATGATGTCAGTGGTAGGAGAGCGTTCTAAGGGCGTTGAAGCTAGACCGTAAGGACTGGTGGAGCGCTTAGAAGTGAGAATGCCGGTATGAGTAGCGAAAGATGAGTGAGAATCTCATCCACCGAATGCCTAAGGTTTCCTGAGGAAGGCTCGTCCGCTCAGGGTTAGTCGGGACCTAAGCCGAGGCTGAAAAGCGTAGGCGATGGACAACAGGTTGATATTCCTGTACCACCTTTAAATCGTTTGAGCAATGGGGGGACGCAGGAGGATAGGGTAAGCGTGCTGTTGGATTAGCACGTCCAAGCAGTTAGGCCGGTAATGAGGCAAATCCCATTACCATACGGCGGAGCTGTGACGGCGAGGGAAATATAGTACCGAAGTTCCTGATTCCACACTGCCAAGAAAAGCCTCTAGCGAGATTTATGGTGCCCGTACCGCAAACCGACACAGGTAGGCGAGGAGAGAATCCTAAGGTGAGCGAGAGAACTCTCGTTAAGGAACTCGGCAAAATGACCCCGTAACTTCGGGAGAAGGGGTGCTCTTTTGGGTGTTAAAGCCCGAGAGAGCCGCAGTGAATAGGCCCAGGCGACTGTTTAGCAAAAACACAGGTCTCTGCGAAGCCGCAAGGCGAAGTATAGGGGCTGACACCTGCCCGGTGCTGGAAGGTTAAGAGGAGGGGTTAGCGTTCGCGCGAAGCTCTGAATTGAAGCCCCAGTAAACGGCGGCCGTAACTATAACGGTCCTAAGGTAGCGAAATTCCTTGTCGGGTAAGTTCCGACCCGCACGAAAGGTGTAACGATCTGGGCACTGTCTCAACGAGAGACTCGGTGAAATTATAGTACCTGTGAAGATGCAGGTTACCCGCGACAGGACGGAAAGACCCCGTGGAGCTTTACTGCAGCCTGATATTGAATTTTGGTACAGCTTGTACAGGATAGGTAGGAGCCTTGGAAGCCGGAGCGCCAGCTTCGGTGGAGGCATTGGTGGGATACTACCCTGGCTGTATTGACATTCTAACCCGCACCCCTTATCGGGGTGGGAGACAGTGTCAGGTGGGCAGTTTGACTGGGGCGGTCGCCTCCTAAAAAGTAACGGAGGCGCCCAAAGGTTCCCTCAGAATGGTTGGAAATCATTCGTAGAGTGTAAAGGCACAAGGGAGCTTGACTGCGAGACCTACAAGTCGAGCAGGGACGAAAGTCGGGCTTAGTGATCCGGTGGTTCCGCATGGAAGGGCCATCGCTCAACGGATAAAAGCTACCCCGGGGATAACAGGCTTATCTCCCCCAAGAGTCCACATCGACGGGGAGGTTTGGCACCTCGATGTCGGCTCATCGCATCCTGGGGCTGTAGTCGGTCCCAAGGGTTGGGCTGTTCGCCCATTAAAGCGGTACGCGAGCTGGGTTCAGAACGTCGTGAGACAGTTCGGTCCCTATCCGTCGTGGGCGTAGGAAATTTGAGAGGAGCTGTCCTTAGTACGAGAGGACCGGGATGGACGCACCGCTGGTGTACCAGTTGTCTTGCCAAAGGCATCGCTGGGTAGCTATGTGCGGAAGGGATAAGTGCTGAAAGCATCTAAGCATGAAGCCCCCCTCAAGATGAGATTTCCCATAGCGCAAGCTAGTAAGATCCCTGAAAGATGATCAGGTTGATAGGTCAGAGGTGGAAGCGTGGCGACATGTGGAGCTGACTGATACTAATAGATCGAGGACTTAACTAAAAAATCTTAGCGCAAGCTAAGTAAGATTACTCGGCAAAATGGTTTACTTCTAAAATGATTTAGTTTTGAGAGAACAATTCTCTAACTAAATAAGTCTGGTGGCGATAGCGAGAAGGTCACACCCGTTCCCATACCGAACACGGAAGTTAAGCTTCTCAGCGCCGATGGTAGTTGGGGGTTCTCCCCCTGTGAGAGTAGGACGTCGCCAGGCACTAATGAAACAAGCATCTACCAAAGAAGATGCTTGTTTTTTTCTGCTTATTTTTTATTATAATTAGTTGGATTTTAGGCTTGTCGCCTTTCTTGTAGAATTCGTGCTTTTCCCATTTGATAAACAAAAAATTGATATTTTGGATCATTTGTTTTTGTGTTAACGATTTCTCTCTCACATTCCATACATATAAACGATTGAAAAAGATGAATTCCTTCTAATTTATTTTTTTCACATATGAGACATTTTTCCCCTTGTATTGATTGAGTATAATGAGATTTCCCCATTTTTTCTCCACCTCCATAGCAACTATTTTAACCATTTTAGCAATCATTTATACATTGATTCTCATAGTCTATCAATCACTTAAATGTATTTTGAGCGAGTGGAGAGATAGGACATGGCGAGATAATAAAAAAAAGTGATAAAATAAATAAAGAGAAAAAAGAAAAGAGGAAGACAATTGCAAGAAAAAACACCTTTATATTCTAAACTCTTACAGTTTCAGTCGGAAAATAATATATCTTTTCATGTACCCGGCCATAAGAATGGAGAATTGCTCTCTTATGATGATAACGAATGGAAAAGATCTTTATGGAAATTCGACGTGACGGAACTTAATGGCCTAGATGATTTGCATGCTCCAATGGGCGTTATTGAGGAGGCAGAAAAACTATTAACAACTCTTTATGAAGTTAAAAAAAGCTATTTTCTTGTAAATGGAAGTACTGTAGGAAATTTAGCTATGATACTATCTGCCTTAAAAGAAGGAGATAAAGTATTTGTTCAAAGGAATAGTCATAAGTCGATTATGAATGGTATAAAGCTAGCTAAAGCACAACCGATTTTACTTAGTCCTGATTACGAGGAAGAATGGAAAGTGGAAACATTCCTATCAGAAAGTACAATTAAGCAAGCAATAGCTCAATTTCCTGAGGTGAAAACCCTTATACTAACTTCTCCGAATTATTATGGTATGGTTGGAGACTTAAAGGCAATCATTCAATTAGCGCATGACAACGGAATTTGTGTTTTAGTTGATGAAGCGCATGGTGCTCATTTTTTAGGAAGTGATTTTTTTCCACCATCAGCTGTTCAGCTTGGAGCAGATATAGTTGTTCAGTCCGCACATAAAACGCTTCCTGCTTTAACGATGGGAGCATACTTACACTATAATACTGATTTCATAAAACAGCATGAAGTAAAATATTATCTGGAGATATTGCAGTCCAGCAGTCCATCCTATTTAATCATGTCCTCCTTAGATAAGGCTAGATATTATTTAGCAACGTATGATACAGAGGACAGGGAGTATCTCCAAAAAACACTCACTTCTTTTTGCAATGAGTTGCAAATGATTCCGCAGTTAAAAGTGTTAAGCTATTCCCATCATGGGGATCCTTTAAAAATTACTGTTCAATCAACAGTCAATATAAGCGGATTTGAACTTCAAAAACAATTGGAACAGGAAGGAGTATATACAGAATTAGCTGATTCTAATAATGTTTTGTTTGTTTTTCCCTTGTTAAAAAAGGAAATGGACTTCCCTTTGAATGAGGTTATTGCAAAAATTAAAAAGGCAGTGTCTAGAAATTCATCTGAAATTTCCAATGAGAGGGAAGTTCTAACACCTATAAAAAAAAGCGAGGATATAGTAGAATTAAAACTTAGTGAAAAAGAGCAAGCATTACGAAGTAAAAGGGAAGTATCACTAACCGATGCTCTTCATGCTGTTTGTGCAGAAACAATTATTCCATATCCACCAGGAATTCCTATTCTAATGCCTGGTGAGGAAATAACATTGTATCATATCAATCAATTAAAGAACTTAATAAAGGATGGAGCAAGATTTCAAGGCAATCCATCTATATATGAAAATAAAATAAAAATTTTCGAGAAATGACAGCTTTAGGAGGACAATAAGTTGACAAAAGGGCTCTTTATTACATTAGAAGGACCAGAGGGAGCAGGGAAAACAACGATTATTGATAGGTTGTTAACCTATTACCAGGAACAAGAAAAGCAGATTATAAAAACGAGGGAGCCAGGTGGTATCCCTATTTCAGAAAAAATTAGAAGCATTATATTAGATCCCAAGCATACAGAAATGGATGCTAGAACGGAAGCTTTACTATATGCTGCTGCAAGAAGACAACATTTAGTAGAGAAAGTGATACCAGCTCTTAATAGTGGAGCGATTGTTCTATGTGACCGTTTTATTGATAGTTCTTTGGCTTATCAAGGTTTTGCTAGAGGAATTGATATGGATGAAATTTGGAAGATTAATCAGTTTGCTATTGAAGATGTGATGCCGGAGCTAACGATTTATTTTGATCTAGATCCACGAGTTGGTTTAGCAAGAATCAATAATACTAGTGATAGAGAAATCAATAGACTCGACTTAGAAAAAATAGAATTTCATGAATTAGTTCAAGAAGGCTATTATAAGGTAATAGAGAAATTTCCAGAGAGAATAGTTAAAGTAGATGCATCCAAGCCTTTAGAGCAGGTTTTTCAAGATACGATAGATATTATTAATCGTTTTTTAAAGTAACATCGGTTGCTTTTATAAGCATCTAGTGTCAATAGATGCGTTCTATGACTGAGATGAGGATAGATACGATTGGAATTATTTTTTCTTTCAGCTGTTTGTTTTTGAATTTATTGCTATAATAGGGACAAGTTATAAAATCATTCGGAAACTATAATAAGGGGCGGGATAAAATGAAATTAATTCTGACAGTCATTCAAGATAAAGATAGTAATAAATTGCTTAATGCACTTGTTGAAAATAATTTTAGAGCGACAAAGCTTGCGAGTACTGGCGGATTTTTGAAATCTGGAAATACCACCTTTATGATAGGTACGGAAGATATACGAGTCGAAAAAGCACTGCAAATTATTAAAGATAATTGTCAATCAAGAGATCAATTAGTTGCTCCTGTATCTCCTATGGGAGGAAATGCAGATTCCTATGTCCCATATCCAGTAGAAGTGGAAGTCGGGGGTGCTACTGTATTTGTATTACCTGTGGAGCAATTTAAGCAATTTTAAATGATACATCGGTTAACTTCATGTTACCGATGTACTTTGGTGAATAAAGGACTAAGGTAGTCATGCCTTTCTAGTAAGAAGTAGAACGTTCTTCAGGAGGACGATTATGAAGATTAATAAAGACATTCGAATCAATCCGGAAGGGACTAGAATAGAAGCTAAGGGAAGTCTAGGTGGTTCGAAGTTTCAAGGATATGTCCAACAACAAAATGAAAAATTAAAGGTCGAGCAGCTTCAAACATTAATAAAAAATATTGATGATATTGGTAATAGGTTAGGGCGATCACAAAATCTAAAGGATTTGACCAAATATAAATCCCTAGTTAAGCAGTTTGTAAAGGAAGCTGTTGATTTTGGGATGGAAGTAAAAAAAGATAGTTCTTGGGATCAATTTGGTCAGGGTAGAGATTTAAGTGTTGTGCATGTAATTGATGATAAATTAGTTGAACTAACAGAAGAAGTAATGACAAAAGAGAAAAATAGTTTAAATATTTTGGATAAAATTGGTGAAATTAAAGGTTTGCTGATTAATATATATACGTAATGGAGTGATTGTCTTGACAAGAACATGGGAACAGCTTGAACGGACACAACCCATTGTTTTAAAGATGCTGAAAAATAGCTTAAAAAAAGAACGACTAGCACATGCTTATCTTTTTGAGGGAATGAAGGGAACAGGTAAAAGGGAAATAAGTCTAGTTCTCACAAAGAGTATTTTATGTGAAAATAGTATAGAAGGATATGTTCCATGTGAAACATGTTCTAATTGCAAGCGGATAAATAATGGAAATCATCCAGATGTTCATTTACTGGAACCAGATGGGCAATCAATAAAAAAACATCAGATACAGAGTCTACAAGAAGAGTTCGCAAAAACGGGAGTAGAGTCAAATCAAAAGGTGTATATTCTTGTTCATGCAGATAAAATGACCACAAATGCTGCTAATAGTTTGCTGAAATTTTTGGAAGAACCGAATGCAGAAACAACTGCTATTCTACTAACAGAACAAATTCAGCAAATATTGCCGACTATTTTATCAAGATGCCAAGTTCTTTCTTTCACACCATTATCTCCAACTGAAATGGGAAAAGAACTAGTAAGAAATGGAATTAAATTGAATGAAGCTCCTTTACTTGCGCAAATTACCAATAATTTTGAAGAGGCGTTGACACTTAGTACGGATGAATGGTTTGTACAAGCGCAAAAAATAGTGGTAAAATTATATGAGGCTCTTAAAGGAGCTCCTTTAGAAGCGTTAGTAGCTCTTCAAAGAGAATGGTTTTCGCATTTTAAAGAAAAAGAACAGTTTGATAGAGGACTTGATTTATTATTGCTACTATATAAAGATTTATTATATATACAGCTTGGCAAGCACGATCAGATTGTATACGTTAGCGAAAAAGAACGTCTAGAGGCCTATGCTTTAAGAACGTCTAACAAACGCATAACGGAACAAATGACAGCTATTTTTGAAGCAAAGCGAAAGCTGCAAGGAAATATGAATCCACAGTTATTGATGGAGCAGCTAGTGCTAAAGCTGCAGGAGGGATCTTCAGTTGTATGATGTTGTAGGAATCCGCTTTAAAAAAGCTGGAAAAATATATTATTTTGATCCAAATGAATTAATTATACAAAAAGGAGACTTTGTCATTGTTGAAACTGTTCGAGGTGTCGAGTTCGGAAAAGTAGTAATTGGCCCGAAAAAAGTTGATGAAAATGATGTGGTTTTACCTTTGAAAAAAGTATTAAGAATTGCGGATCAAAAAGATCAAATGATTGTAGAAGAAAATAAGTTAGCAGCAAAAGAAGCATATGATGTTTGCTGTGAGAAAGTGACGCTACATGAATTAGATATGAAATTAGTAGATGTAGAATATACATTTGACCGTAATAAAATAATTTTTTATTTTACTGCAGATGGTCGAGTTGATTTTAGGGAATTGGTAAAGGATTTAGCATCCATTTTTCGAACAAGAATTGAGCTTCGTCAAATTGGAGTTAGAGATGAAGCGAAAATGCTTGGGGGAATTGGCCCATGTGGTAGAATGCTATGCTGCTCGACTTTCTTAGGTGATTTCGAACCAGTATCTATTAAGATGGCAAAGGACCAAAACCTTTCCTTAAATCCTACGAAAATTTCTGGATTATGCGGAAGATTAATGTGTTGTTTAAAATATGAAAATGACGATTATGAGGCTGCAAAGGAACTCTTACCAGACTTAGGTGATTGGATTGATACACCGAATGGAAAGGGAAAAGTTGTTGGTTTAAATATTTTAGAACGTGTACTCCAAGTGGAAATTTCTGAACAAGAACGAGTGCTTGAATATACATTAGATGAAATACTGCAAGAAGATGCTGTTTCAGTTCAATCCACAGATTAATGAGGTGGAAGAGTGGATAAAAAAGAAGTTTTTGAATCAGTAATAAATATGGAAAGTCAAATTGGTAACTTATATAAGCAATTAGGTGATCTTAAACAACATGTGGCGGAGCTTATTGAAGAGAATAATAGGCTGAAGCTAGAAAATGAGAATCTAAGAAGACATTTAGAGGATGTACCTAGAGAAAAAGAATTAAAACAAGATAAACATAAAAAAAGAAACGCAAAACAAAGTAAGATGATTGAGGAGAAAAACATTGATATAGGGGAAGGATATGATAACCTTGCAAGGCTATATCAAGAAGGATTTCATATTTGTAATCTCCATTTTGGAAGTCCTCGTAAAGATGGTGATTGTCTATTTTGTTTGTCGTTTCTTAATAAAAAATAAGGATGTCTCAAAGAAAATAATCCCTGAAAAACTAGCAATACAAATAATCGTATTGTAAGGGATGACTCTTTCTTCTTGAGACATCTCTTTTTCTATGCAATAAATAGTTAAAATGGAGGGTAAAGAAGAGTGGTTCCATTAATTGGAGATGAAAGATTAGATTATTTACTGGATGAGCGATTAAGAATAATCCAAAGTCCATCCGTGTTTTCTTTTTCATTAGATGCAGTATTATTAGCTGATTTTGTGTCTATCCCGTTAAAAAAGGGAAAGATAGTCGATTTATGTAGTGGTAATGGAGTTATTCCACTCTTTTTATCTCTTCGTACAGAGGGAGAGATAATAGGAGTCGAGATACAGGAACGATTATATGATATGGCAAACCGAAGTATTCAGTATAATCATTTAGAGAATAAAATCAATATGATTCATGGTGATATTAAGGAAGCCCCTAGTTTTCTTGGATTTGAGAAGTATGATGCGGTGACATGTAATCCCCCCTATTTTAAGAAGACTAATTCAGTAGAAGAAATTAATTTAAATGAACATCTTGCTATTGCAAGACATGAGCTTCTGTGTACCTTAGAGGATACAATTAGTGTAGCTAGCCAATTGGTTAAACAAGGGGGGAAAGTAGCTTTTGTCCATAGACCAGGAAGATTATTAGATATCATTACTTTGATGAGGGCAAATCGATTGGAGCCAAAGCGAATACGATTTGTTTATCCAAAGGAAGGGAAAGAAGCAAATATCTTGCTTGTTGAAGCGATAAAAGACGGAAAACCAGACTTAAGAGTTTTACCTCCGTTATTTGTATATAAAGATGGAAACAATTATACTGACGAAATGGGCAAGATTCTATATGGAAAGTAAGATACATTATTTCTATGTATTATTGTGTAGCGATGGAAGTTATTATGCAGGCTATACAAATGATCTGCAAAAACGCTTAAATACGCATAACGCCGGAAAAGGGGCAAAATATACAAGAGGACGTTTGCCGGTTTCTATTATTCACTATGAAGCATTCCAAACAAAACAAGAGGCCATGAAAGCGGAGTATGCTTTTAAACAATTAGAAAGAAAGAAGAAAGAAGAGTTTTTAATGAAGGAAGTTGGTGAAGCAAATGAAGCAGCAAAAAAGCTATAAAGATAAAAGGGGATCCCTGTATTTAGTTCCAACACCTATCGGAAATTTGGAGGATATGAGTTTTCGAGCAATCAGGATTCTGAAAGAGGCTGATATTATTGCAGCAGAAGACACACGTAATACAAAAAAGCTTTGTAACTATTTTGAAATCACAACACCTGTGGTTAGTTATCATGAGCATAATAAAGAGACGAGTGGTCAGAAGCTAATACAAGCGTTAAAAGAGGAAAAAGTCATTGCTTTAGTAAGTGATGCAGGAATGCCAACTATTGCGGATCCAGGATATGAACTTGTCATAGATGTTATTGAGCAAGGGATTCCTGTAATCCCGCTTCCAGGAGCGAATGCTGCCTTAACGGCACTTATTGCCTCCGGTCTACCTACACATCCTTTCTATTTTTATGGATTTCTTAATCGACAAAAGAAGGAGAAGAAAAAAGAATTACTTTTTCTACAGAATATTCCTGGTACGATTCTCTTGTATGAATCTCCACACCGTTTAAAAGAAACGTTAGCTTTAATAATGGAGATTCTCGGCAATAGAAAGATTACATTATGCAGAGAACTAACAAAGCTTTATGAAGAATTTATTCGTGGTACAGTAGAGGAAGCTATTGCTTGGTCTCAATCAGAAGAAATACGTGGAGAGTTCTGTTTGGTTATTGAACAGGGGGAAGGAAAGGAAGAAAAAGCTAGTTGGTGGGATGAATTGACCATTGTACAACAAGTAGATCATTATGTACAAAAAGAGGGCATCACAGTGAAGGAAGCAATTAAAAAGACAGCATTAGATAGAGGTATACAAAAAAGAGAAGTATATCAAGAATATCATATTGAATAAGAAAAAGGCTACACCTAAAAGATAGTGTTTATCTTTTAGGTGTAGCCTTTTATTTATAAAAAAAGAATGAGCAAGTCCTTCTCTTTTTTCAGTCACTTAAAAATCACTCAATACTTATTAATTACAAATTATTGATAAAGACTAGTTAAATGATCAAGGATTACTCATTTTCTTATTATATTCTTATTTTGCAAGTTCAAAGTTACTTTTAATTTCTGCGATTAATTGCTCTGCACCTTCACGGCTAAGGATTAATTTACCATCAGCTAAAGATAGATTATCATCTGAAACTTCACCAGTAACTTGGCAAGTCATATTTGGCTTATATTTTTTTAAAATGATTTTTTCATCGTCTACATAAATTTCTAGCGCATCTTTTTCAGCAATTCCTAATGTACGTCTTAATTCAATTGGAATAACCACACGACCTAATTCATCAACTTTACGAACAATACCTGTAGATTTCATTTATTTTTCTCCTCCCAAAAGTGAATATTTATATTTTTTTCGCTAATTTTCGACAAATTTCTTTGTATGTCATTATAATACCAGCCATTCCCAAAAACGTCAATTATTTATTTTCAAATTATTGTATTTTGAAAATCCTTATTAAATAAGGATTTTCTGTTCAATGCAAAGACATTTAGATATGTTTGGTATAAATTGGAATCGTCTATTTGTTCTATTTTTGTTCTTTTTTCGACAAAAATCAACATTTTTATTTCTTTTCCTACACTATCAAAAATGTCTGTTGCATTAACTAGTAATATTAGGTATATTTTGATGGGATAAAAGGAAAAAATGGCAATGATTATGCGGTTTAAACGAATGTTTTATACTTTTTTGTTTCGATAAAAAAGAAGAATGGTTACAATAGTAATATCGGTTTATTTTATTTAGGCTTTTTTCATTAAGGGTGCTATTTCTTACATGAGTTGAGGGTAGCGAAAGACCTTCAAAAAGGAAAATAGTCTATTATTAAAAAAGTACATATGTATTTATATATAGGAGGGAACTAAGTGAAGGATCAAGAAAAAGCTTTTTATATTACTACGCCAATCTATTATCCAAGTGGTAATTTACATATTGGACATGCTTACACAACAGTTGCTGGGGATGCGATGGCTCGTTATAAAAGAATGAGAGGATATGAAGTTCGTTACTTAACGGGAACGGATGAACATGGACAAAAGATTCAGCGAAAAGCAGAAGAAGCAGGTATTACCCCAATTCAATATGTAGATGAAATTGTAGCAGGTATTAAAGAATTATGGGATAAGCTAGATATTTCTTATGATGATTTTATTCGTACAACAGAAAAGAGACATACAGATATTGTCGAAAAAATGTTTAAGAAATTAGTAGACTCAGGAGATATTTATTTAGATGAGTATCAAGGGTGGTATTCAGTCTCTGATGAAACATACTATACAGAGCTTCAATTAGTGGATCCTATTCATGATGAGAATGGAAAAGTAATTGGAGGAAAAAGTCCTGATAGTGGTCATGCTGTTGAATTAGTAAAAGAAGAATCATATTTCTTCAGAATGGGAAAATATGCTGATCGTTTACTAGCTTTTTATAAGGAAAATCCAGAATTTATTCAACCAGAATCTCGCAAGAATGAGATGATTAATAACTTTATTAAACCAGGTTTGGAAGACTTAGCAGTTTCAAGAACTACATTTGATTGGGGAATTAAAGTTCCTGGAGATCCTAAACATGTTGTTTATGTATGGATTGATGCACTTTCCAATTATATTACAGCTCTCGGATATGGTTCAGATGATGAGACACTATATAAAAAGTTTTGGCCAGCAAATGTTCATTTAGTAGGGAAAGAAATTGTACGATTCCATACGATTTATTGGCCAATTATGCTTATGGCATTAGACCTTCCATTGCCGAAGAAGGTTTTTGCACATGGTTGGATCCTGATGAAGGATGGCAAAATGTCTAAATCGAAAGGGAATGTGGTTAATCCGGTTACATTAATTGATCGTTATGGATTAGATGCTCTTCGTTACTATTTACTAAGAGAAGTTCCGTTTGGATCAGATGGTGTATTTACTCCAGAAGCATTTGTAGAAAGAGTAAATTTTGATTTAGCCAATGATTTAGGGAATTTATTAAATCGTACAGTGGCGATGATCAATAAATACTTTAATGGAGAAATTCCTACTTATAAAAATTCGGAAGGGACTTTTGAAAAGGCTCTTGTTGAGGCACATAGAGAAACAGTCGAGAAATATGCTGAGCATATGGAAAATATGGAGTTCTCTGTCGTGTTAACAACACTATGGCAATTAATTAGCAGAAATAATAAGTACATCGATGAAACACAACCATGGGTATTGGCAAAAGAGGAAAAAACGGAAGAATTAGCAATTGTTATGAATCATTTAGCGGAATCCTTAAGAAGAATCGCTATTTTACTAAAGCCGTTCTTAACAAGAACACCTGACATGATCTTTAAACAATTAAATATACAGGATGCGTCATTACACACTTGGGATAGCCTTGAACGTTTCGGAGTAATTCCTGCGGGTACTGTAGTGGAGAAAGGAAATCCTATTTTCCCTAGATTAGATATTCAAGAAGAAGTGGAATTTATCAAGGGAGAAATGAAGGGACCTCAAAAGGAAGAAGAAAAGAAATCAGAAGTTCCAGAAGTTCCAGAAGTAGATGAAATCACAATAGACGACTTTATGAAAGTTGATTTGCGTGTTGCACAGGTTCTTGAAGCAGAGCCAGTAAAAAAAGCAGACAAGCTATTAAAGCTCCAATTAGATTTAGGTTATGAGAAGCGACAAGTAGTTTCCGGGATTGCTAAATACTATTCCCCAGAAGAATTAGTAGGACGAAAAGTTATTTGTGTAACAAATTTAAAACCGGTTAAATTAAGAGGAGAACTTTCACAAGGAATGATTTTAGCTGGAAGTCATGACGGTGAATTGTCTCTTGCTACAATTGCGGAAGCTTTACCATTAGGTTCAAAAGTAAAATAAAACGAATGAAAAACATGGAGATGTTCCTAAGTGGGATGGAATCGCCTAGTATATATGGCGAGGAAAATCAATCAGGTAAACATCTCTATGTTTTTTCTTCTTATTAAAATATTTGTAAGTATATCTAACAATAGATGGAGGGATGAATATCATGTTATTTGATACACATACACATATCAATGCAGATGAGTTTCAAGAGGATTTAGAAGAAGTAATAAAAAGGGCACTTGATGCTGGAATGGAAAAAATGGTAGTTGTTGGATTTGATAGACCTACCATCACAAGAGCAATGGAGCTTATTGAGCAATATGATTTTGTTTATGCCAGCATAGGGTGGCACCCAGTTGATGCGATTGATATGGTAGAGGAAGACTTACGCTGGATTGAAGAATTATCGAAACATCCTAAAGTGATTGCAATTGGGGAAATGGGATTAGATTATCATTGGGATAAATCGCCGAAAGATATTCAAAAAGAAGTATTTAGAAAACAAATTCGTCTGGCAAAAAAAGTGAAATTACCAATCGTTATTCATAACCGTGAAGCTACTGCTGACATTGTACAAATATTAAAAGAAGAAGATGCAAAAGAAGTTGGTGGTATTATGCACTGTTATGGTGGTAGTGTTGAAACGGCGCTTGAATGCATCGATATGAATTTTTATATCTCCCTTGGTGGAACGGTTACTTTTAAAAACGCTCGAAAACCGAAGGAGGTAGCAGAGGCAATTTCATTAGATCATTTATTAATTGAAACAGATTGTCCTTATTTAGCACCAACACCATTTAGGGGAAAAAGAAATGAACCAAGTTATGTAAAATTAGTAGCGGAAGAGATTGCAGCAATCAAAGGCATTTCTTATGAAGAGGTTGCTTTGAAAACTACAGAAAATGCAAAAAAATTATTCGGCATAAACTGATAAGGATTTTTGTCGAATTAAGCAAGGACTTGTCCAAAATTCACCTTGTTTTTAATCGTTCTACATCGCTTTCTTTTCTCATAGACTAATTATGTCGAGATTTCTTTCTTTCCTTTCGTCTATTTTTTTTGCATAATAAGATATACGTTCAAAGATTCTAAAGGGTTGACAGCAGACATTATACTCTATATAATCACTCCGAAGAGAAAAGGAGGCGTTTTTCATCGTAATCCAACACATGAAAAACCTGTTTTCGAAATCTTTGAGCAGGAAAAAGCTGTCCATTTTTTTAGCTAGTTTCATCGTTTTTGCGAGTAGCTTAGGATTTATCATTTATGAAACTACTAAAAATACAGTGGCGCTAACGCTAAATGGTAAGGAACAAATCATCGAGACGCACTCATCTACTATACAACAAATATTTGATGACTTGGAAATTGCCGTTGGCTCAGAAGATTATGTGTTTCCCTCGTTAAACACAGAGGTTACAGATAACCTAGAAGTTGTCTGGAAGAAAGCTAAGCAGGTTGAATTGCAAAAAGACGACGAGAAGAAAACGGTTTGGACAACAGTGGATACTGTTAAGGAGTTTTTAGAAGAACAAAAAATTTCTTTGAACGAGCATGATCAGATCAACCAGAAGGAAACAAACAAAATAGAACATAACATGGAAGTTGTCGTACATACAGCATTTCCAGTAACACTAGTAGACGCAGGAAAGAAAAAACAAGTATGGTCCACTTCGACTACGGTCGCTGACTTTTTAACACAACATGAGATATCACTTGCAAAATTAGACCGAGTTGAACCAGATCTAAAAGAAAAAGTGAAAGAAGAAACTGTTGTTAATATAAAAAGAATAGAAAAGGTCACCGATGTAGTGGAACAACCGATTAATTATGCCGTCATCACCCAAAAGGACGATGATCTTCCAGCAGGAACTGAAAAAATACTTAAAGAGGGAACAGAAGGTTTAGTCTCTAAAAAGTATGAAGTTACGAAGGAAAATGGCAAGGAGATTTCCCGGAAATTACTCAGTGAGACAACAGTGAAAGAAAAGCAGGACAAAATTGTGTCTGTTGGAATCAAAGACGAAGTAATACAGCTGGCATCCCGAGGAGAAGAAGGCGGGAAAGAAGTGTACGTCAATTCAACAGCATATACTGCTAGCTGTAATGGATGTTCTGGCCGAACGGCTACTGGAATTGATCTGAAAGCTAATCCAAATGCAAAAGTAATTGCTGTCGACCCAAGTTTTATCCCATTAGGAACAAAGGTTTATGTAGAAGGCTATGGTTATGCTGTTGCAGCTGATACAGGCGGAAGTGTGAAAGGGCAGAAAATTGATGTTTTCTTTTCTACCAAAGCAGAAGCCTACCGCTGGGGTAGCAAGCAAGTTAAGATAAAAATAATTAATTAGCAATCAATGAATCTCGACATTCTATCATTTAATTTGGAAGGTTAAAATGATAGCTAATTGGGCAGAGGAAATTTCCTCTGTCTTTTTCTTTGCTTCTTTTCACCATTTCTCACCTGTTAATTAGTTTGCACAAAACAGCCATTTGTTAAAACATAAATATTAGCTATAATGATAGTGATTATAAATTTTTCTCTCTCTGTATATATAGACGATTCATGTTACAATTATGTTTCATTTTTTTTTCAAATTTTATAATTATTTTTTTGGAGGTTCCATGAAGATTAAAGAAATAATAGTAGTGGAAGGTCGAGACGATACAACAGCTATTAAACGAGCGGTTGATGCAGATACAATTGAAACAAACGGTTCAGCAATTAATCAAGAAACATTGGATAAAATAAAGCTAGCACAAAAAACAAGAGGAGTTATTGTATTGACTGACCCAGATTATCCAGGTCAAAAAATTCGTCATACAATTGAAAAGCATATTCCAGAATGTAAACATGCCTTTATCCCAAAAGAACTTGCTATTCATAAGCATGGTAAAGGTGTTGGTGTGGAACATGCATCGATAGAAGCAATTAGAGAGGCGTTAAAAGATGCTCACCTTATGCAGGAAGCCATAACGGAAGAAATTTCAAAAGAAGATTTAATAGATGCTGGATTAATTGGTGGTGCTGAATCTAAGGAGCGTAGAGAGCAGTTAGGCAGATTGCTTAAAATTGGGTATACAAATGGGAAGCAGCTTTATAAGAGGTTATTGATGTTTCATATTACGAAGGAAGAGTTTGCACAAGCCATTAAGGAAATTCGCCAGGAGGATAAGAATGTATAAAGATATAGCAACGCCAGCAAGAACAAGAGCAATCTTAGATAAGTATGGTTTTTCTTTTAAGAAAAGCTTAGGGCAGAATTTTTTAATTGATACAAACATTTTGCGAAATATTGTGGATCATGCACAGCTGACAGAAGAATCTGGTGCAATAGAAGTTGGTCCTGGGATAGGGGCATTAACAGAGCAGCTAGCAAAACGAAGCAAAAAGGTAGTTGCTTATGAAATCGATCAACGTCTATTACCGATTTTAAAGGAAACACTTGAGCCGTATCCACATGCGAAAATTATTCATCAGGATATTTTAAAAGCAAACGTAAAGGAAATGTTAGACACAGAGTTTCAAGATATACAGGATATTATGCTTGTTGCTAATTTACCTTATTATGTGACAACACCAATTATTATGAAGATTTTAGAAGAAAAACTTCCTTTAAGAGGAATTGTCGTTATGCTTCAAAAAGAAGTAGCTGAACGAATTTCTGCTAAACCAGGAACGAAGGAATATGGATCTCTTTCCATTGCTATTCAGTATTATACGAAACCAGAAGTGGTTATGATTGTTCCGAAGACAGTCTTTGTTCCTCAACCCAATGTAGATTCAGCTGTCATTCGTTTAACAATTAGGGAAACACCGTCTGTTTCGGTGAAAAATGAAGAATTTTTCTTTAAAGTGACAAGAGCAAGTTTTGCACAGAGAAGAAAGACCATTTTAAACAATCTATCCAGCCAATTAGAGGGCGGGAAAGAAAAAAAGGCAGAGATTATTGAGGCACTTGAACAAGCGAATATTGAGCCTTCTAGACGTGGAGAATCATTGTCTATCGAAGAGTTTGCGAAGTTAAGTGATGTGTTGTACGAAAAGTTCAGCTAAGAAAGACTATAAATAGGTGTACAGATTTTTTTCTTTTCTCTTAAAGGGTAGCAGGGGAAGAGGGAAGTTCTGTGCATCTTTTTTGTTTGTTTCCATTCTTCTTTTGAATTGCTCACAACTTTATAGACATATGCATAATTTATCAGAGATAGATATTGAATATTAATAACCACTCAGAAACGTGTTTGGGTTAATTGGAGTGACGACAGTGACTATAAACATCATGGATATCGTCGGTAGAGAGTCTTATCATTGTGATCTATTATTTCGAATAATTGATACGAAAGAGGTAAATGGCCAGAAAATCGCCATTCTTTACGGGGAGGATTTTCGTCTAATTGCAGATGCTCCATATGAGGATTTAGTTGTAATTAATCAACCGATGCAACGAAAAATTTCACAAAGGGTTCAATTGATGGAGGAACAATCTCTCCAATTATTTCGACAAGATGTGAATCTCCTAAGAAGAAAACAGGAGTATCAAGTAACGGATGCTTACAGCAAACCCTCCAATTATTTTCAACTACCTGGTAAAGTGCTGCATATTGATGGTGATCCTAATTATTTGAAAAAATGTTTAACCTTATACGAAAAAATTGGCATCCCTGTAAATGGGGTACATTGTAATGAAAAGGAGATGCCTAGTAAAATAAGCAGTCTATTGGATTATTATCGACCGGATATACTTGTCATAACAGGCCATGACGCTTATTCTAAGGCGTTAGGAGATAAAAATGATATTAATGCATATCGCCATTCTAAATACTTCGTACAGACCGTCAGAGAAGCAAGAAAGAAGCTTCCTAATTTGGATCAGTTAGTTATCTTTGCAGGTGCTTGTCAATCTCATTTTGAATCTCTTATTTACGCTGGGGCTAATTTCGCAAGTTCACCTTCGAGAGTAAATATTCATGCACTTGATCCTGTTTATATTGTTGCAAAGATTAGTTTTACACCATTTATGGAAAGAGTAAATGTTTGGGATGTTTTAAGGAATACGTTAACAGGAGAAAAAGGACTTGGAGGAATTGAAACCAAAGGGGTTCTTCGAACTGGTATGCCTTATCATACGAATCAATCAGAAGAAGTATAGGTAATAGAGGAAAAGTCACACAGGATTTATACATCCTGTGTGCTTCTTTATAGGGTTTACTTTTTACTTTTAAATAGATGGCTTTTCATAGTTGTGAAAAAAATTGAATTTTTCTACATATTTATCCTATTCTCGTGCATACTATACTTTGTTGAAAAATTGGAGAAAAATAAGAATAAAAAATATTGACAACTTCTAAAAAAGACTGTTATAATTTATGTTTTTATTTGACTCTGTTGTGTCAGTGTGATATACTTTACACAGTGAGGTGGACCGAATGGCAAAAACATTATCAGATATAAAAAAAGCTCTTGATTCAAATTTAGGAAAAAGGCTTATGCTGAAGGCAAATGGCGGTCGTCGTAAGACAATTGAGCGTTCTGGCGTACTAGCAGAGACTTATCCATCTGTGTTTGTAGTGGAGTTAGATCAGGATGAAAATGCATTTGAACGTGTATCATACAGCTATGCAGATGTTTTAACAGAAACGGTTCAAATTACCTTCTTTGAGGATACATCAGGACAAATTGCTTTAAGCTAACTATATATTGCTTGAAAGCATTAAGCGGCAGTGAACAATTTGTTTACTGCTTTTTTCATGCCGAAAAAAACAGGGCATTTTTTTAATAAAGTCAGCTGAGAATGTATAAATGAGTATAGCTTTTGGCAACAAATAGATAACATGAAAAACTAATGATAGTTACATACTAAGCTTACCGTGGGTGATGAAAGGAGAGATTCACTTTGGGTAGACGAAGAGGAATTATGTCTGAAGGTTTGAAAGAAGAATTGGCAAAAGAACTAGGTTTCTATGATGTAGTCCAAAAAGAGGGCTGGGGCGGTATTCGTGCAAAAGATGCAGGGAATATGGTCAAAAGAGCAATAGAAATTGCAGAACAAAGTCTTCTTACTCAAAATAAAGAGTAACTTCAACATTCACTTCACGTCCATCTTGTTTGTATTATAATCATAATGGATTTACTCACGGTAACAAAAGGATCTATCATTAGCCGATATCTATATTTCGATATAGATAGGAGAGGTAATGGTAGGTCCTTTTTTAAGTCAACAACTCACAACTGAAGTCACGAGGGTTCTCGGCTAAAGTCTAAGATAAATAAGATACAATCCAGCTGAAACTCGTGAAATTATCAGGAAAACATAACTCTATTATATGTAATAGAATAATTTGTGGTAAAATCACTATATCCATATAGAAGATTAGATGAGCATAATGCTTATATAGGTACGGAATAAGGAAAAGATAAAGTTCGTCTAGCCTACTATTATTACCTCCCTTAAGGAAAATCTTTTTTCTTTAGTTGGAGGAAAAAAAGTAAATGATGAAATTTGTTAAGTGGGTGGAAATATTGAAGCTTTTGGTTAAAGCGCCAGCTAAAATCAATTTGTCATTGGATGTGCTTCATAAGAGACCGGATGGGTATCATGAAGTAGAAATGATTATGACAACAATTGATTTAGCAGATAGAATCGAGCTAACACTGCTAGATAGCGATGTAATAAAAATAGTTTCTCTTAATAGATTTGTTCCTGATGACCAACGAAATCTTGCTTATCAAGCAGCAAATATATTAAAAGAAAAGTTCCATGTGAAAAAAGGTGTAGAAATAAAAATAGAAAAAAATATCCCAGTTGCTGCAGGTCTAGCGGGAGGAAGCAGTGATGCAGCGGCTGTATTACGTGGTCTAAATAAGTTATGGGATTTAGGATTAACGTTGGATGAATTGGCCGTAATTGGAGCTGAAATAGGGTCTGATGTGTCTTTCTGCGTATACGGAGGAACAGCACTTGCAACTGGAAGAGGGGAAATTATTAAAGAATTGCCTGCACCTCCAGTTTGTTGGGTTATTTTAGCGAAACCATTTATTGGTGTATCAACAGCAGATATTTATAAAAGACTAGATGTAGAGACAATTGACCATCCAAATACGGAAAAAATGATCGAGTCTATTGCGTTAAAGGATTATGATCGAATGTGTGAGAGTGTAGGGAATGTACTAGAAAATGTCACTTTGTCCTTATATCCTGAGGTTGCCCAAATAAAAGAGCAAATTTATAAGTTTGGAGCAGATGCGGTTCTTATGAGTGGGAGTGGTCCTACTGTTTTTGGATTAATTCAACATGATTCGAGAATGAATCGTGTTTACAATGGGTTAAGAGGATTTTGTGACCAAGTATTTGCTGTCCGAATGATAGGACAACGACATACCCTTGATTAAATCCGTATAATAATGTAAAATTATCCTTAAATATTCGGATTTTGGGGGTTCTGTTATGAAATTTCGTCGTAGTGAACGTTTAATAGACATGACGAATTACTTACTGGAGCATCCTAGGCAGTTAGTATCTCTTTCTTATTTTGCAGAAAAGTACAGTTCAGCCAAGTCTTCCATAAGCGAAGATTTGGCTATTATTAAGGATACATTTGAGCAAAGAGGAATAGGGACATTACACACATTGCCAGGAGCAGCCGGTGGAGTAAAGTATCAAGTAAGAGTTAGTGATGAGGAAGCAAAGCCATTTGTAGATGAGCTTTGTGATTTAATTAAAAGCCCGGAAAGACTGTTGCCAGGTGGATACTTATATATGAACGATATACTAGGTAATACGACTATCGTTCAAAAAGTAGGTAGGCTTTTTGCATCAGCTTTTGCTGATACTGATATTGATGTAGTTATGACAGTTGCTACAAAGGGAATCCCTTTGGCATATGCAGTTGGAAATTATCTAAATGTTCCTGTTGTTATGGTTAGAAGAGATAGTAAAGTGACAGAAGGTTCTACTGTAAGTATCAATTATGTTTCTGGATCTACTAAAAGAATTCAAACGATGCTACTGTCGAAAAGAAGCTTGGAAGACGGTTCAAAAGTTTTGATTGTGGATGACTTTATGAAAGCTGGGGGTACTATCAATGGTATGATTAGCTTATTAGAGGAATTCAATGCAAGTGTAGCTGGAATAGCAGTATTAGTTGAGGCAGAAGAAGCAGAAGAAAGATTAGTGGATGATTATTTATCGCTAGTCAAATTATCAGGCGTTGATGTGAAAGAAAAGAAAATTTCTGTGAAAAATGGTAATTATTTTGACAAAAAGTGAATCTTAGGGGGAAGAAACGAATGAAAGTTGTTCAAACAAGTAATGCACCGGCAGCAATCGGGCCATATTCTCAAGGGATTATTGTTAATAATTTATTTTTCAGTTCTGGTCAAATTCCTTTAACTGCTGAAGGTACCCTAATAGAGGGAGACGTTCAGACACAGACGCACCAAGTATTTAAAAATTTAGCAGCTGTTTTAAGTGAAGCAGGTGCATCGTTTGAAACGGTTGTAAAAGCGACTGTATTTATTAAAAATATGGAAGACTTTCAAGCAATCAATGAAGTGTATGGGGAATATTTCTCTACTCATAAGCCTGCTCGTTCTTGTGTGGAAGTAGCAAGACTGCCGAAAGATGTTTTAGTTGAAATCGAAGTAATTGCTCTTTGTAAATAAGTTTCTTGATGAAAGGGAAAAGTCGAAGAATAAGTGAAAAAGTGAGGATTTTATCGCTTTTCGGCAATTTTTCTTGATTTTATCCGAAATATTCTAAAAAATTTCGCCTTTTAAGAAGGAGTTATGAAAATTCTGTTGAATTTAATAACTAGATTTTATCTTCTAGTAAAGGTGGTGAACAGGATGGAAGTAACTGACGTAAGGCTACGCCGTGTTAATACGGATGGACGAATGAGAGCTATTGCCTCTATTACACTAGATAATGAATTTGTTGTTCACGATATAAGGGTAATCGATGGGAATAACGGATTATTTGTAGCGATGCCAAGTAAAAGAACACCGGATGGTGAATTTAGAGATATCGCTCATCCAATTAACTCCGGTACAAGAGGAAAAATCCAGGAAGCAGTTTTGGCAGAATACCACCGCCTGGGTGAATTAGAAATTGAATTCGAAGAAGCTGGAGCTTCCTAAAATAATCTGCAGCTAGAGCCTAACTTCCTAAGAGTAAGGCTCTTTTTTTTACTCTTAAAAAATCTTGTAAAAGGTGTAAGATATATCCCGAGGAAAATATTCCTGATGAAAAGCCAAATATAAACAGGCTGTAGGTTTCAACTATGATTTTGTGAAAAATAACTTTTTTTGCATTTCTCTCCTATTTACCCCTTTATTTCCCAATGAAAACCTCTTTTTCTTTTAGTATCATAAAAATAGTTAAGAAAAATTTTATATCAGAAGAAGAATATAATAGCTATTAGCTTTAAAATGAAGAAAAGAAACAGAATTTCAGGTATGAAACCATTGCCTATAGGAGTTTTAGTTCAATAATAGGACATGAAAAAAAGTATGGAAATGCGAATATGCCAAGTTTTAAGTGATTCGTTGTAGTAGGAGAAAGGCAAATGTTACAATAAAAGAAAACCTTTTAAAAAGAAGCATACATAAAATGTGAATCCTTCCTTGAAATAAAGAGATATTTAAGATATATTTTTTAATGGATAAAAAGGTTATTGGAGGCCTGTGAATGACAACTCGTTACGCAGTGATTTTAGCCGCAGGACAGGGAACTAGAATGAAGTCAAAGCTTTATAAAGTACTTCATCCTGTCTGTGGAAAACCGATGGTACAGCACGTTGTAGATCAAGTAGAAAAACTACAAGTGGATTCAATCGTAACAGTAATTGGCCACGGTTCAGAAAAAGTAAAAGCGCAGCTTGGCAATAGTGTTAATTATGTATATCAACAAGAACAGCTTGGAACCGCACATGCAGTAATACAAGCAAAAGATATTCTTGGAGACAAAGAAGGGGTGACCCTTGTTATTTGTGGGGATACACCGCTTATGACGAGCGAGACAATAGAAGCACTCTTTTTACAACATGAGAAAATGGGAGCGAAGGCAACCATTTTAACGGCAAGAGCAAGTAAGCCAGATGGCTACGGCAGAATTGTCCGTAATGAAATGGGAGTAGTCGAAAAAATAGTCGAACACAAGGATGCAACGGAAGCAGAAAGAAAAATAACTGAAATTAATACAGGTACCTATTTATTTGATAATGCTCTGTTATTTCAGGCATTAAATAATGTTTCGAACGAAAATGTGCAAGGGGAATATTATTTGCCAGATGTTATTGAAATTTTAAAGCAGCAGGGTGAAATAGTTAGTGCATTCCAAACAATTGATTTCGATGAAACAATTGGTGTGAATGACCGTATTGCCTTATCAGAAGCAGAAGCCATTATGAGAAAACGTATCAACGAACAGCATATGCGTAATGGAGTAACAATCATGGATCCATTAAATACTTATATTGAAGCAGACGTAATGATTAAAGAAGATACTGTCATATACCCGGGAACGATGTTAAAAGGTGCTACTGTAATAGGATCAGATTGCGTTATTGGACCAAATACAGAAATAAATAATTGTGTTGTAGGAAATAATACGGCTATCAAACAGTCTGTCGCACATGATAGCAGCATTGGATCTGATGTAAATATTGGACCTTTTGCTCATATACGACCAGCATCTACTATTGATGATGAAGTAAAGATTGGAAATTTTGTTGAAATTAAGAAAGCAACATTTGGAAAAGGAAGCAAAGCGTCCCACTTAAGCTATATTGGAGATGCGAATGTTGGCAGTGATGTGAATATCGGGTGTGGTACGATCACGGTTAATTATGACGGCAAAAATAAGTTTTTGACTACAATAGAAGATGGTGCATTTATTGGCTGCAATTCCAATTTAATTGCCCCTGTCACAATTAGTAAAGGAGCTTATATTGCAGCAGGATCCACCATTACAGACGACGTTCCTTCTGAGGCACTTTCCATTGCACGTGCCCGTCAAGTAAATAAAGAGAATTATAAACGTAAATAATTAGGTTAGAAAAAAGAAGAATACTTAAATTTACCAATGTTTCATTCTTCGAACTATTAGTGGAAAAAGACCAGTGGAGGTTCAGCATGTCAGTTAAGAATTTAGATCCAAATTTGAAGGTATTCAGTTTAAACTCTAATCCAGAATTAGCGGGGGAAATTGCCGAGTCAATTGGAGTAGAATTAGGAAAATGTTCTGTTACACGTTTTAGCGATGGAGAAATTCAAATTAATATTGAAGAGAGTATTCGTGGTTGTGATGTGTATGTTATACAGTCAACTAGTGCCCCTGTTAATGAGCATATTATGGAATTGTTAATTATGATTGATGCATTAAAGCGTGCGTCAGCTAAAACGATTAATCTAGTAATTCCTTATTATGGTTATGCTAGACAGGATAGAAAAGCGCGCGCACGTGAACCGATTACAGCAAAATTAGTGGCAAATTTACTAGAAACTGCTGGAGCTACTCGTGTTATTACATTAGACTTGCATGCACCACAAATTCAAGGCTTCTTCGATATTCCGATTGATCACTTAATGGGTGTACCAATCCTTGGTAACTATTTCAGTCAGCGTGAATTCGATGGAGAGCTTGTTATAGTTTCTCCAGATCATGGCGGTGTTACGAGAGCGAGAAAGCTTGCTGAACGTTTAAAAGCACCAATTGCTATTATTGATAAAAGAAGACCGAAGCCAAATGTAGCTGAAGTAATGAATATTGTCGGTAACATTGAAGGGAAAATTGCTATTCTTATCGATGATATCATTGATACAGCTGGTACCATAACACTTGGGGCAAATGCTCTTGCTGAAAATGGTGCTAAAGAGGTTTACGCATGCTGTACACACCCTGTATTATCAGGACCTGCAATGGAAAGAATCAACAATTCTAAAATAAAAGAATTAGTTGTAACAAACTCTATTGAACTTGGAGATAAGAAGCTTTCTGCGAATGTCATCCAGTTATCAGTTGCTGATTTATTAGGGGAAGCTATTTTACGTGTTCACCAAGATCAATCGGTAAGTTTCTTATTTGATTGATAGACCGAAAGCTTAACTGTTAAAAAATAGTCGCTTGTCATTAGACAGGCGACTATTAGTATTGTGGTTTGTTAGTTAATAGAGAAGCAAATTCTTTATGTTTAAATTTCTTCCATTTAGGGCATTTTTTATATAAGAGTGCTCATTTGAAAAAATAATGGAAGGTGACATAATGACGACAACTTTACAGGCAAAAAAACGTACGACGGACAAACATTCAAGCTTAACAAAATTAAGAAATGAGGGAGAAATCCCAGGTATTGTTTATGGATCAAAGGTAGAAAATACGGCAATTTCCTTAAGTGAATCTAATTTCTTGAAAACGATTCGTGAGGTTGGAAGAAACGGCGTTATTTCGCTCGATATTGACGGGGAAACTTATAATGTCGTTTTAAATGAATATGATTCCGATCCAATTAAGCGTGCCATAGTACATGTGGACTTTTTGGCAGTTGATTTATCAAAATCTATCAGCGCGCCAGTTAAGGTATCATTAGTGGGTGAAGCGGCAGGTGTGAAAGATGGCGGTGTTATGCAGCAAGCATTACACGAAATAACTGTAACCGCAAAGCCAAATGATATACCACCTAGTATTGATATTGACGTAACAGATTTGCAAGTAGGAGATACGATTACTGTCGGAGATGTTAAGGGTTATGGTAAAATAGAAATTAATCATGAAACAGAGGAAGTAATCGCATCGATTCTTGCACCAAGACAGGAAGAAGAAATTAGTACAGGAGAACAACAAGAAGCAGGAATGCCTGATAATGTGGAAGGTAGAGAAACGCAGCCAGACACAGCAGAAGAGTAATCCGATTCATACAAATGAATTCTCCCTGTACCTTTTTAGAAAGTATGTTTTCTAAAAAATGCACTAGCAAGAAAGAAGGTTTGTCCGATAAACATTCTATTGGTCAAACCTTTTTCTTGTATGATAATACAGTAGCTATAATCAAAAAGCAGGGGGATTGTAATGAAATTGATAGTGGGCCTGGGAAATCCAGGGAAGCAATATGATAAGACAAGACATAATATAGGGTTTGAAGTAATCGATTTTTTATCCGATCATTACAATATTCCGTTAGATAAAGCAAAATTTAAAGGGAATTTTGGCATTGGGAATATTGGTGGAGAAAAAATAATTTTACTAAAGCCACTTACATATATGAATCTTTCAGGAGAGTCCATTCGTCCTATTATGGATTACTATAATTTAGAGCCAGATGATTTAGTAGTCATTTATGATGATTTAGACTTGCCGGTTGGTAAAATACGACTTCGCCAGAAGGGTAGCTCTGGTGGACATAATGGAATTAAGTCCACTATTCTTCATGTTGGAACGGAAAAGTTTAATCGTATAAGAGTTGGGATTGATCGTCCTAAGAATGGGATGAAGGTTGTTGATTATGTCCTTGGAAAATTTACAAAAGAAGAAATGGACATATTAGAGGATACTATCAAGAAATGTTCAGATGCATGTGCACAATGGGCAGAGGAACCTTTTTTACAGGTAATGAATAAATATAATATCCAGTAAGATGTATGGAGCCCATTCCTATTAATTTGGTTATATTTGCGCCCGATTAGGTTAATACTAGCATTATATTGAGTGTGCTAGTAAGGAGGCCTAAAAATGGCTATACATTATCATTGTAGACATTGTGGTGTGCATATAGGGTCAATCGATACAGGATCAGTTGAAACAAGTAGATTAGGCTTTGATCACTTAACAGATGAAGATCGTTCTGAAATGATCCAATATCATCAAACCGGAGATGTTGAAGTGAAAACGATTTGTGAAGATTGCCAAGAATCACTGTCCAAAAATCCTGGTTACTATGAAAATGATTATTTGATTCATTAGAAGTCTGGATAAGTAAGATGCGGTTTTAATTAGGAAAAAAGCTTTGGAATAATCCAAAGCATTTTTCCGTTGTCTGTATATATGTTTTCTTTTATATGGCAGGAATATAGGCAAGATATCTCGTATATAACAACATTAAGGATTATTTTTTACATTTACTAAAGCTGTTTTTATGAGTTAAGAGTATAAATTAAGGGGTATTTTGCGAAAGAAACAATAAATAAGGTCTTTTTATTAAAGCTAAATAGATTGCCATTATAAATATTTTAGTAACATAGAAACAAATATTGAGAATGACTTATCTAAAGAGATAAAAAAGGGATAGTAAGCTAGTGCTATGCCGCTTCACTACTAATGCATGAACAAACTAGCGCTGCACCGCTTATTTATGGTGCCTTTTGCTTTTGAATGGGAGGGAAAATTTTTTGTTAGGGCTAAAAGAGTTATTTAAACAGCAAGAAGATATACAAAATGTCATTTCTGGATTAGATGCTGGACTAAATGAGCAATTAGTTTCAGGTCTTTCCAATTCAGCACGTACTTTATACATGACTTCGATTTATGAAAAGACGAAGAAACCGTTATTAATAGTGACACATAACTTACTGCAAGCACAAAAGCTATATGATGATATTACCAATATTGTGGATGAAAAGGACGTTTTCCTTTATCCAGCAAATGAGTTAATTGCTGCTGAAATTAGTATTGCAAGTCCAGAACTTAAAGCCCAGCGGATTGAGGTTTTAAATTATTGGGCAAATAAAAAATCAGGTATTATGATTGTGCCAGTAGCAGGTTTAAGAAAGTTACTACCTCCGAAAAAGTTATGGAAGGAAGCACAATTAAAACTTGAAATAGGGCAGGAGCTCAATTTAGAAGCATTTTTATTAAAGCTAGTTCATATGGGGTATATTCGATCAGAGATGGTTTCTTCGCCAGGAGAATTTAGTGTCCGTGGAGGAATTTTAGATATTTATCCATTGACGGAAGAAGATCCGCTCCGCATTGAATTATTTGATACGGAAATTGACTCCATTCGTGCTTTCTCTCTGGAGGATCAACGCTCGAAGGAAAAGAAGGAAACCGTTAGCATTGGACCGGCTACAGAAATTCTTTATGATGAGAAAGCTGTTGATGAACTACTTAGCAAGCTAGAAAAGGGCTTAGCGCAGAGTTTAAAAAAAATAAAAGATGAAGCAACTAAAACTTTACTTACACAAAATGTAGGCAGAGAAATAGAACAGCTAAGAAATGGACAAAAGCCAGAACAATTATATAAATACTTATCGATTCTTTATGGGGAACATGTCAGTTTAATAGATTATTTACCGACTAATGGCTTTGTACTTATCGATGAAATTAGTAGAGTGCAAGAAATGAACGACACATTGGAGAAGGAAGAAGCGGATTGGTATACGAGCTTATTAGGAGAGGGAGAAATCATTCATGGATTAACCCTATCCCAAAGTATAAGCAATCTTTTACATCAAGCGAAACAGCCAATTGTCTATTTATCTTTATTTTTGCGCCATGTACCAAATACTAATCCCCAAAATATAATCAATGTTTCTTGTAAGCAAATGCAAAATTTCCATGGTCAGATGAATGTTTTAAAAACCGAAATGGAAAGATGGAAAAAAAATCATTACACGGTTTTATTGCTTGGTAATAATGAGGAACGTTTAGAAAAGCTAGAGCAAGTACTGCAAGATTATGATATGGAAGTAATGATTCAAAAGAATGCCAAGAAAATTACCGAAGGGAAAATTCAACTGGTAGAAGGGCATCTTCAATCAGGATTTGAACTTCCTATTTTAAAACTAGCTGTTATAACGGAAGAAGAATTGTTTAAGACAAAGACGAAAAAAATCTCAAAAAGAAGACAAAAGCTATCCAATGCTGAGCGAATAAAAAGCTATTCCGAATTAAATGTTGGGGATTATGTTGTTCATGTTAATCATGGAATTGGTAAATATCTTGGCATTGAAACACTACAAATAAATGGAGTGCATAAGGATTATTTACATTTGCGCTATCAAGGAAATGATAAGTTATACGTTCCTGTTGAACAAATAGATTTAGTTCAAAAATACGTAGGGTCAGAGAGCAAAGAGCCCAAAATATATAAATTAGGCGGAAATGATTGGAAGAGAGTGAAGAAAAAGGTAGAGTCTTCCGTTCAAGATATAGCGGATGATCTTATCAAACTATATGCAGAAAGAGAAGCTTCTGTTGGTTACGGATTCTCTCCAGATGGAGAAATGCAGCGGGAATTTGAAGCAGCTTTTGCCTACCAGGAAACAGAGGATCAATTGCGCTCTATCCATGAGATTAAAAAGGATATGGAAAGAGAAAGACCGATGGATCGTCTTCTTTGCGGAGATGTTGGTTATGGGAAAACAGAGGTTGCTATTCGTGCTGCATTTAAGGCGATAGCTGATGGAAAACAAGTTGCTTTCTTGGTGCCAACGACTATCTTAGCTCAACAGCACTATGAGACGTTGAGAGAGCGTTTTCAAGATTATCCAATTGAAATTGGCTTACTAAGCAGATTCCGGACAAGAAAACAGCAAAATGATACGATTAAGGGACTTAAAGCAGGTACAATTGATATTGTAGTAGGAACACATCGAATTCTTTCAAAGGATATTACCTATCGAGATTTAGGTTTATTGATTATTGATGAAGAACAGCGGTTTGGGGTAACACATAAGGAGAAAATTAAACAGTTAAAAACAAATGTTGATGTATTGACATTAACAGCAACACCAATTCCAAGAACACTCCATATGTCTATGCTAGGGGTACGTGATTTATCTGTTATCGAAACACCTCCTGAAAATAGATTTCCTATTCAAACCTATGTAATGGAGTATAACGGTGGACTTGTAAGAGAAGCAATTGAAAGAGAGCTTGCGAGAAATGGGCAAATTTATTTTCTATATAATCGTGTTGAAGACATTGAAAGAAAAGCAGAAGAGATTTCCATGTTAGTTCCTGATGCGAGAGTTACGTATGCACACGGTAAAATGACGGAAAATGAATTAGAATCCGTGATGATTGGATTTTTAGAAGGGGAATACGATGTTTTAGTAAGTACAACGATTATTGAAACAGGGGTAGATATTCCGAATGTAAATACATTGATTGTCCAAGATGCAGATCGTATGGGACTATCGCAGCTCTATCAATTACGAGGAAGAGTCGGGCGTTCTAATCGAGTGGCTTATGCTTATTTTACGTATAAGAAGGATAAAGTCTTAACAGAAGTGGCAGAAAAAAGGCTACAGGCAATTAAAGAGTTTACAGAATTAGGGTCTGGTTTTAAAATCGCCATGCGTGATTTAACGATTCGTGGCGCCGGAAACCTTCTTGGTGCCCAGCAACATGGATTTATTGATTCTGTTGGATTTGATTTATACTCTCAAATGCTAAAAGAAGCGATTGAAGAGAGAAGAGGAACGATAGATGAAGAACAAAAACGAACAATCGAAATAGATTTAGATATCGATGCTTATATTCCTGAGTTTTATATAAACGATGGGCAACAAAAGATTGAAATGTATAAAAGATTTAGAGGTATTGCTACTTTAGATGATATGGAAGAACTGAGAGAAGAATTAACAGACCGTTTTGGAGACTATCCAGAGGAAGTTTCTGACCTTTTCAAAATTACAGAAATGAAGATTTATGGAAAGCAAGCAGGTGTAGAACTAATTAAACAAACAAAAGATGAAGTTCTCATTCTATTATCGGAACAAGGAAGCGATCGTATGGATGGCCAAAAAATATTTGAGAAAAGTTCCAAATACGGTAAAATGATTGGTCTTGGCATGGAAGGAAGAAAACTAAAAATGATCTTCCATGTAAAAGGTATTGATAAGGAAAAATGGCTTAAAGCATGTCATGAAATGGTAGAAGCGTTGAGTACTTTTAAGAAAGAACCAGAGGAAGTTACTAAATAATTGAAAAGAGGCTTTCCAATTGGAGAGCCTCTTTTTAGTACCCAAACTTATAAAGAAAATGGCATAAAAGGAATGTTTAATAAGATGGGACAAGGGTATAAACAAATATAGATAAAGGATGAATAAAGCACTTATTAATGACATCTAAGTTAAGTACCTGAATAGATAAATTGTTATACCCTGATTCTGGAGGTAAGATTTCCACTGATTAAGGATATGGTAAATATTTTTCTATGGTGAAATATTCTCCAAGGAAAATAAAGCTACCTAGAGAAAATTTTGCATGATTAATGTATAGAACTTACCATATGAAAGATACTATGTTTAAATATGGTGAACATTTCATGTATAGTGAGAATGCACTCACCAATTTAAAAAAATCATCTGATGAAAGTGAGGCAACACGGAATGAAAGCAACTGGAATTGTGCGTCGAATCGATGATTTGGGTCGTGTCGTTATCCCAAAAGAAATCAGAAGAACATTACGAATTCGTGAAGGTGATCCATTAGAGATTTTTGTTGATCGAGATGGAGAAGTAATTTTAAAGAAATATTCACCAATTAGTGAGTTAAGTGATTTTGCTAAAGAGTATGCCGAAGCACTCTATGATAGTTTAGGAAATGCAGTATTAATTTGTGATAGAGATTCGTACATTGCTGTCGCTGGTGGATCGAAGAAGGATTATTTAAATAAAAATATTAGTAATATAGTGGAAAAGGCAATGGAAGACAGAGGATCTATCATAATGAATCAACAAGACGAAGTATCCTTAGTAGATGGTACGACCGAAGCTATTTCTGCTTATACAATTGGTCCTATCATTGCTAATGGAGATCCAATTGGTGCTGTTGTTATATTTTCAAAAGAAGACTCCCTCGGTGATGTTGAGAAAAAGGCTGTAGAGACTGCAGCAGGATTTTTAGCTCGCCAAATGGAATCATAATCATGCTTGTATAACGATTTTTTACTAATCCATATATGTTTTAAACCGTCGACAAACTCAGAAAAAGGAGTTGTCGACTTTTTTTATATAATCCCCTGCATAAAGCTATTAATTTCCATTTAGATTTAACGGAAAATGAACATTGTTCTATTCAAACTAGAACAATATTGTTATAATAAGTATATAACAGTTTGAGGTGGATGATTATGTATATACAAATTAATCCTGATTTAGAAATGTCGATTTACGAACAGCTTTCGATGCAAATAATGATAGGGGTAATAAGAAAAGATTTACAGGATGGAGATATGCTACCTTCAGTTCGTTCATTGGCAGCTGATTTGGGCGTAAATATGCATACTGTAAATAAGAGCTATCACGAATTAGAAAAAAAGGGACTAATTCAAATTATTCCTAAATCTGGTGCAGTCATTCGAACTACTAATCGAAAACTATCTGAAGAAGAGAAAAACAGAACATTAGATAGCCTAAAGCCGATTATCGTTGAAGCATTAGTGCTAGGGATGAATGAGGAAGAAATATTAAGCCTAGCCCAATCCATTATCCAAAATTTGAAGGAGGAATAGAAATGGAAGCACTGATATTTATTATAATGATGTTGTTAACGGTTTTGCTTGAGGCAGCTATCCCTTTTCTAATAAGAAAAACAGTGGTATTTGGAGTTGCTATACCAAGTACACAAATAAACCATCCTCAAATTTCTGCATATAAAAAAAGATATTCTCTTTTGATACTGGTGCCTTCGCTTCTTTTTATTATCACTTATTGCATTTGGCAAGCAGTGATTAACCCCCAAGCCAATCAAGTTGCGATTATTGGAACGTTTTTACTTTTTGGAATTTTATTTTGGAGCATTAGTCTTTATTTCTATTTTCATGGGAAAATGCTTGGATTGAAAGGGAATAATAAATGGGAAGAACAATTAATAGGAGTCAGTGTGACAGAGCTTGGGATTAGACAAAAGGATGAAATGCTTCCATGGTATGTGTTTCTTATTCCAATGATTATTACAGTGGGATTCCTTCTTTTTACTGCAACTCAGTATGATGTATTGCCAACAGAGATACCTGTGCACTGGGGAGCTGATGGAAAAGCCGATCGATTTACAACGAAGACACCTATTTCTTCTGTATCATTGCTTCTTGTTTTGCTAACGATGCAGTTCATGTTTTTAGGTATTAATATAGCGACAAAGAAATCAGGTATCAAAATGATTGCTAGTAATAAACAAGCATCAAAGCGAAGACAGCTAAAGTATCGCAAATATTCAAGCTGGCTTAATCTTCTTATATCCATTACAATAACTGTTCTTTTCATTCTTTTACAATTAACAACGTTATACAATAATATTTTCAGTGATTACTTGCTAGTTATTATTCCCTTCCTCATTACAGCAGTCATATTAATTTGTACTATTGTATTTACATTTAAGGTAGAACGATTAAATCGGGAATTAGATGGTAAAGAGCAAGAAGCGCAGGAAATCTCTACCTTTGATGCTGATAGCAATTGGAAGGGTGGCTTGTTTTATTTTAATAAAAATGATCCTTCTATTTTTGTTGAAAAGCGATTTGGAATTGGGTGGACGTTAAACTTTGCTAACCCAATTGGATATTTATTGATATTTATTCCTTTGCTTCTTATTATCCTTTTAAGCTTTATATAGAAGAGTTTCTCTAGGAGTACTGCTTTTCATTATTTATAAATGGATAATGGAAAGCGGTAGCTGATAGGGAATAGAAATTGTTAATAGTTGGAAATGAAGGATATACGTGTAAATGGGCATCTTCCTACTAACTATGCTATAATACAAGCGAAGTAATTACGGAAGGAGCTAGACATGTGAAGACTTCGCAATCAAATGTCTGGTTTAAAGGCGCTTTTATTTTGATGTTAGCTGCCTTAATAACTAAAGTACTAAGCGCTGTATATCGAATACCGTTTCAGAATATTGTCGGTGATAAAGGATTCTATATTTATCAGCAGGTTTATCCTTTTTATGGGGTCATTATTGCTTTATCTACATATGGTTTTCCAGTAGTCCTATCAAAATTATATATGGAAATGAAAGTAGAGGGGAATCAATCGGGTATAAATAGACTTGTGATTTCCTCTTTTTTCTTATTTGTCCCAATTGGAATTGCTGCTTTTCTTGTTCTTTTTTTTAATGCGGGTAGACTGGCTGCCTGGATGGGAGATCCCTATTTAGCATCTTTATTGAAGGTGATTTCTTTTGCCTTTCTTTTTTCCCCTTTGATAGCGATCTTTAGAGGGATATTTCAGGGAGAGGGTAATATGATTCCGACAGCAGTGTCACAGGTGAGTGAACAGTTACTTAGAGTTGGGATTATCTTGTTTGTTGCAGTCTTTTTTTCTTTTCAAGGATATTCCTTATATGTGATTGGTTCAGGGGCTATGTTTGGCTCTGTTATAGGTGGCTTACTTTCTCTTTTGGTATTAATCTATTTTTATAGAAGAGCTTCCTTTTCTTTTTCGTTTTTTCGATTTTCTAGTCTATTTCATAAGGAAAATCGTGTTCTATGCAAAAGAGTAATCTATGAGGGAATTACAATTTCTATTAGTAGTATGCTTTTAATCCTATTACAGCTTGCAGATTCTTTAAACTTATATTCCTTATTAGTAGAAAATGGGATGGCGGGTGAAGATGCTAAAGTCATGAAAGGGATTTATGATAGAGGACAGCCACTTATACAAATTGGAAGCATTATTTCTACATCCATGGCCTTAAGCATTGTACCTCTTATTACAAAGGATCGACAAAAGGCAAGCAATAAAGATTTAATGGGTAATATTCATTTTTCTCTTTTGATTAGTTTTTTTATTGGTCTTGGTGCAACAGTAGGTTTAATTGGGATTATTGAAGAGACAAACAGCATGCTATTTGAAAATGATGCGGGTTCTAATGTTCTTGCTGTTTTATTTTGTGTTATCTTCTTTAATGCCATTATCGTTACCGTAATGTCCATTCTACAAGGCTTAGGACATTCTTTATTTCCAGCTGTTTTGATTATTTTTGGTTTTGTAGGGAAATATGTCCTTAATATTAGCCTTGTATCTTCTTATGGTATTTACGGAGCAGCTTATGCATCTCTTGCTGTATTATTTATTATTTTGCTTTTAATGGTGGTAAAATTGAGAAGAATAGTCAAAGAGCCAATTATTGGATTAAAGCAGCTAATGATCATAAGCGGAGCGAGTATAGTGATGCTACTTGTTCTTAGAGGATATATACCGCTTTCCTCGTTACTGCTTGAATTTATAGAGAATGATCGCATAAAAAGTGCTATTCAGGCATTATCTGGTGTTATGGTAGGCGGAATAGTTTATGTATTTCTTGTTTTAAGAGGAAATGTTTTTAGAGAGAGTGAGTTATCTCTATTGCCGTTAGGAAGTAAACTAAAATGGTTTTTACCGAAAAAAAGGAAGGGAACGAAATGAAGCAAATAAAGATTCTTGGATTAGGTGCAGGTGATATGGATCAACTGCCATTAGGAGTTTATCGAAGCCTAAAGAATGATCAAACGGTGTATGTACGGACGAAGGATCATCCCGTAATTTCCACCCTTGAAGAAGAAGGAGTCACATTTCATTCCTTTGATTCTATTTATGAAAAGCATGATCAATTCGAAGCTGTTTATAAAGAAATTGTCTCATTTCTATTAGAAAAAGCAGAAGAAACGGACATTGTATATGCTGTTCCAGGTCATCCCCTTGTTGCAGAGAAAACGGTTCAATTGTTAATGGAAAAGGATAGAGAAGGCGTAGTCTCTATAGAAATTGGTGGTGGTCAAAGCTTTATAGACAGTATATTTCAGGCATTACGAATCGATCCAATTGAAGGTTTTCAGTTACTAGATGGAACTGCCCTTGACCGCTCCAGCATCCAGCTTAGAAATCATTTGATTATTGGCCAAGTATATGATACTTTTTCTGCATCTGAAGTGAAGTTGACGCTAATGGATATACTGCCATATGACTATCCTATTAAAATTGTAACAGCAGCAGGAAGTAGCTTGGAAAACATAAAAGAAATTGAACTGCATGATTTAGATAGAGAGATGGACTTAAATAATCTAACAAGTATCTATGTGCCGCCCGTGGGTGAGGAAAAGATATTACATAAAGAGTTTTCTCAATTACGACGTATTATTGCAGAGCTTCGTGGACCGAATGGTTGCCCGTGGGATAAAAAACAAACACATGAAAGCTTGCGCAAATATTTATTGGAAGAAAGCTATGAGTTAGTAGAGGCAATCAATGAAGGGGATATTGACCATATAATTGAAGAACTTGGCGATGTCCTATTACAAGTGATGCTTCATAGTCAGATAGGTGAAGATGATGGCTATTTTTCTATTGACGATGTAATCGAAGGGATATCCGATAAAATGATTCGTAGGCACCCGCATGTATTTGGAGAAGAACAAGCAGAATCTGTTGATGATGTGATGAAGCATTGGCAAAATGCCAAGAAAAAAGAAGCGAAGGAAGAAAAGGAATCTGTTTTAGCTGGAATAAATCTGGCATTACCTCATTTGATGCAAGCTTTTGAATTGCAGAAGAAAGCAGCAAAAGTAGGGTTTGATTGGCCGAATGTAGAAGAAGCATGGGAGAAGGTAAAAGAAGAGATTCTAGAGTTCCAAGCAGAATTAGAAGAGGCGAATAATAAAGAAAAAATAGAAAATGAATTTGGGGATGTTTTATTTTCCTTAGTAAACATTGCTAGATTTTATAAAGTGGACCCTGAACTTGCTATTTTCCAGACAAACAAGAAGTTTATTAAGCGTTTTTCTTATATAGAGGAAAAGGTGAAGGAAGCGGGAAAGGAATGGAGCCAGTTCAGTTTAGAGGAATTAGACGGATATTGGAATGAAGCGAAGAGGAAAAATTGATTAGAAGGAGTTGTTAGAATGCGACTGGATAAATTTTTGAAAATTTCAAGACTAATTAAACGAAGAACGTTAGCGAAGGAAGTAGCCGATCAGGGAAGAATTTTAGTAAATGGACTGCAGGCAAAAGCAAGCACAAATGTAAAGGTCGGCGATGAACTCCAAGTGCGTTTTGGCCAAAAGCTAGTAACCGCAAAAGTGGAAATGCTACAGGAATCTACGAAAAAAGAAGATGCAGCAAATATGTATAAAATAATTAAAGAAGAGACACTTTCTTAAGTTTAATAAGCTTTATTATTGGTAATAAAACAAGGTAGAGTTGTTTTGACTATCTTCCTTTTGAAGGCTTGTTCTAAAATATTTATTCCTCACATATATTTGTACAAGTAGAGAATGTACTAAGTGATTGTGAGGGATAGAGATGAGCCAGTATTATGATTCAAATACGACTAAAAGTAATGTTGTGGAACATGATGTGATTATGAGAGGAAGAAAGTTATTAGATATTACAGGGGTAAAGCAAGTGGAGAGCTTTGACAATGAAGAGTTCATTTTAGAAACGGTAATGGGCTTTTTATCCATCCGCGGTCAAAATCTTCAAATGAAAAATCTCGATGTCGAAAAAGGAGTCGTCTCTATTAAAGGCAAGGTCTTTGATTTAGTGTATGTAGACGATCAAAGTGGAGACAAGGCTAAGGGATTCTTTAGCAAGATATTCCGATGACGTTATCTACACAATTTATGACCATGCTAGCGATGGTTAGCATGGGTCTATTCTTTGGAATAAGCTTAGATACCTATCAATACTTCTTAAAAAGACCGATACGGAAAAGAAGTATTGTTTTTATCCATGATATCCTTTTTTGGATTTTACAGGCCCTTCTTATGTTTTATGTTCTTTTCCTAGTTAATAAAGGAGAGGTCCGTATCTATTTGGTCTTAGCTTTGCTATTAGGCTTTGCGATGTACAAAAGTTTATTTCAAGCTCTTTATCTTCGATTATTAAGAAAAATCATTTCTTTTTGTGTTCATTCTTATCGTTTTTTTATTAAAGTACTAGTAAATGTAATATATAAGCCAATAAAATCTATTATATTATTCCTCTTGTCGATAATTATTGCTTTTGGTAAGGGACTTATGGCACTTGTCAGTAGTATAATTAGGGTATTAAGATTTATCATAAGGATACTGTTTAAACCAATAGAATGGCTTTTATCCCTATTATGGCTAATTGTGCCGAAAAAGGGTAAATTATTCGTCGAGAGAATTTCTAGTAAATTGGCAGGATATTACTTTAAAATAAAGAAATACTTGAAAGAATGGATAGCTAATAGAAAAAAATAATGAAAGGAGGAGCCTCTATGAGTGCCATAAGAAAACCAGAAATTACAACATTTCCAACAGAATATAATATACAGCATCAAGCTGATAGTCTCAGTGGAGCTAGAAAGAAAAAGCTATTGATGCGCAGGCTCACAACTTTCTTCGTATGTGCTGCTGTTATTGGCTTTATCATGATTTCCACACTCATATCACAAAGCTCCACTTTAAAAGAGAAAAGAGCAGAGAAAGAAAACTTAGATGGACAACTTGTAGCACTTGAAAAGCAAGAAGCGGAGTTACAAGACCAAATTGCTAAATTGAATGATGAAGAGTATTTAGCTAAATTGGCTAGAAAAGATTTATTACTATCACAAAAAGGGGAAATTATTTTTAATATCCCTGAAAAAGACACAAAAAACTAAATTGGAAAATAATAAGGTCGGCTGTAATATTGACACTCTTTTTTTCCATTCTGTATAATATAAGTAAGTACGATTTTTTATATCCTTAAGGAGGCAAAACTTTTTTATGTCAATCGAAGTAGGCAGCAAGTTACAGGGAAAGGTAACAGGAATTACTAATTTTGGTGCGTTTGTTGAACTCCCAGAAGGAGCAACAGGTCTTGTTCATATTAGTGAGGTCGCAGACAATTATGTTAAGGACATTAATGAACACCTAAAAGTAGGCGATGAAGTAGAAGTTAAAGTTATTAATGTCGAGAAAGATGGCAAAATTGGACTATCTATCAAAAAGGCGAAGGATAGACCAGAAAGACCAGAAAGACCAGAAAGACCACAAAGAGCAGAAAGACCACAATACGAACGCGGAGAAAGAAGAGAATCAAGAGGCGGCTATGGCGGTGGTAATTCTCAAAGATCACGTAATCCAAAATCAAATGACAATCGTGCTCCTAAAGAGAATTTCGAATCGAAAATGGCTCGTTTCCTAAAAGACAGTGAAGATCGATTAGCTTCTCTGAAAAGAAATACTGAGTCGAAACGCGGGGGAAGAGGCGCTAGACGCGGGTAACTTGCTGCTGAATAACCAATAGATAGCAGGGTTTATCGTATATATATTCCCATAGCTTAAGCAAGCCAATATGGCTTGCTTTTTTGTGTTTTATCCATACCAGCTTCCAGCTTTTCTAAAAATACAAAAAACCACGTAAAAAATTTACGTGGTTTTTTCTTAGATAGCGGCGGAGGGGATCGAACCCCCGACCTCACGGGTATGAACCGTACGCTCTAGCCAGCTGAGCTACACCGCCATAATATTAACAAGACAATTAATATAATACAAAGAAATAAATGTGATGTCAATAGATTTAGGATATTTATTTTAGATATTAATCGAATCATCGTAAAGCTTATGAATGTATCATTAAAATCTTTATTGCCGATTAGTATATGCAGAAAGATTTTTAGTAGAAGTAATTAAATCTAGTAGGATAAAGAAATAAAAAAACATATTGCATGAATTGACAAAAAGAAGCAATAAATACAAAAAAAGTGACAGTAGCAAAGAGAATGTACCTAAGGATGATTTCTGAGAAAAAGACGCTTTCATTATAGAATAGCTTCTTATCAATGGATATACAGAAAAAACAGTAGGAAGGAATCTATCGAATTTTGTAGCTGCTTAAAAAATTGAAGGAAAGAAGTCGAGCGAAAAGTTGGAACTGCTTCGTTATTTTGACAAACTTTTAAAAAGCTACCTTCTATAATGTTGAACAACGATACTTGATAGGGAGTGTGGTTTATGGAAAAAGTAGAAAGGGATATAATCGATCCGATTGGTGAAGTTGATTTTGGGAAGTCGCGGGATAGCTTCAGCTCATTTGTTCATAAATTTAATACAAAATTGGAGAATTTCTTTTTAGTAAAAGGCTATTTACTACTAATCATTGGTTTTTTACTTGGACGAGCCTTAATATTAGGGCAGCTTACTCCTTTTGCGCTTCCATTTTTTGCAGCGGTGTATTTATCAAGGAAAGATAAAGCTCCCCTTGCCCTGATTGGATTAATTGCTGGTGCGGCTACTTTAGGAATAACGGAGGCGGCTACTAATTTTGTCTTATCTTTCTTATTTTTGATTAGCTATAAAATCATTTTGAACTGGAAAAGCAAGGAGCAACAACTTGTGCCAGTATTTGTTTTTGGGCTTATCTTTTTAGGTAGCTTAGTGAAAGCATATCTATTAACAAATGGTTTTACATTGTATGGTGGAATGTTAGCGTTTGTAGAAGGAAGCCTTGGTTATATTCTGACATTAATCTTTTTGCAAAGCTTGCCACTGCTCACAGTGAATAAAAGAAGACAAGCACTTAAAACAGAAGAGATTGTTTGTCTGATTATCATGTTAGCTTCTATTATGACCGGGACAATTGGTTGGGCGGTTTATGGTTTATCGATTGAGCACATTATGTCCCGTTACTTAGTGTTAGTGTTTTCCTTCATTGCAGGGGCGACTATTGGGTCAACTGTGGGTGTAGTAACTGGGTTAATTTTTAGTCTGGCGAGTATTTCAAGCTTTTATCATATGAGCTTACTAGCATTTTCAGGTCTTCTAGGAGGATTGCTGAAAGAAGGGAAAAAAATCGGTGTAGCACTTGGTCTGTTTATTGCTACGCTTCTAATTGGAATGTATGGAGAAGGAGGAGGGGTGGTATCTGTTTCATTAATGGAAACAACAATAGCTGTTTTCTTATTCCTTCTAACACCAAAAAGTTTAACTTCTCGGATTGCAAAGCACATCCCTGGAACAACAGAGTATTCCCAAGAACAACAACAATATATGCGAAAGATGAGAGATGTTACAGCGCAAAGAGTTTCACAGTTTTCTAATGTTTTTCAGGCGCTTTCCAACAGTTTTTCTTCTCCCAACATTAGTGAGATGGTAGAGGAAGAAGATAACGAGTTAGATTATTTTTTAAGTAATGTCACGGAAAAGACGTGTCAGACATGCTTTCGAAAGGAACACTGCTGGGCACGTAACTTTAATACAACCTATGATTATATGAAAGATATTATGACTGAAATGGCTGATACAGGCGGAAATATTTCCTCTAATCTTTCGAGGGAGTGGGATAAGCATTGTACAAGATCGAAGAAGGTAACCGATGCGATTCATCAAGAACTCGCATTGTACCAGGCTAACCAAAAACTAAAAAAACAAGTGCAGGAAAGTAGAAAACTAGTTGCAGATCAATTGCTTGGCGTATCAGAAGTAATGGGGGACTTTGCAAAAGAAATTCAAAGAGAAAGAGAAAATCATTATAAGCAGGAAGAATTAATACTAGAAGCAATCCAGGAATTTGGCATTCATATTGAAAATGTAGAAATCTATAGTCTGGAACAAGGCAATGTCGATATTGATATAACCATTCCATATAATACAGGATATGGAGAATGCGAAAAGTTAATTGCACCTATGTTATCAGATATTCTTGGTGAAACAATTATTGTAAATAAAGAAGAGGTTTCAGAGTATTCCAATGATTACAGTCATGCAACATTCCGGTCAGCAAAAGCATATACGGTAGAGACTGGCGTTGCACATGCAGCGAAGGATGGCGGATTTATTTCAGGTGATAGCTATTCAACGATTGAATTAGGGCTAGGAAAATATGCGATGGCGATAAGTGATGGAATGGGGAATGGAAAGCGTGCCCATGTAGAGAGCGAAGAGACACTGCAATTATTGCAAAAGATTCTTCAATCAGGGATTGAGGAACAAGTGGCAATTAAATCGATTAATTCGATCCTTTCTTTGCGGACAACAGATGAAATTTTTTCAACATTAGATTTAGCGATGATTGATTTGCAAAACGCAGCCGTAAAATTTTTAAAGATTGGCTCTACACCAAGTTTTATTAAAAGAGGATCAAAAGTAATGAAAATACAGGCAAGTAATTTACCTATGGGAATTCTCCAAGAATTTGATGTAGATGTTGTTAGTGAGCAATTAAAGGCCGGTGATTTGCTAATTATGATGAGTGACGGTGTTTTTGAAGGACCAAAACATGTTGAAAACTTTGAAGTTTGGATGAAACGAAAAATCAAAGAGTTAAAAACAGAGAAGCCACAAGAAGTAGCAGATTTAATTATGGAGGAGGTTATACGATCCCGTTTAGGATTAATTGAAGATGACATGACGGTCTTAGTTGCGAAAATTGATCATAATATTCCTAAGTGGGCATCTATACCAGTAAAAGGTTTTAAGCAAGTAGCAAATTAATAGGAAAAAGAAATCTCCTCATTGTTTATCCTTTTAAATAAGTATAAATTCTTCCCTTTTCGTCGAGAATGGGACTAACTCATGAAGATGGAGGGGAGATATTTATGAAAACAGGTACGTTAAAACAGGTATTGCTTATTACAGATGGTTGTTCTAACAAAGGAGAAGATCCGATTGCCATGGCTGCGTTAGCTAATGAACAAGGAATTACAGTCAATGTCATTGGAGTAATGGAACAAGATACGATTGATGAGCAGGGAATGAAGGAAATCGAAGGCATTGCACTCTCTGGAGGTGGTGTAAGCCAAGTTGTATATGCACAGCAATTAAGCCAGACTGTCCAAATGGTTACGAAAAAAGCGATGACTCAAACACTCCAAGGAGTAGTCAACAAAGAACTGCAGCAAATTCTCGGTGCTTCGAAAACAATGGAGGATCTTCCGCCAGAAAAACGAGGAGAAGTAATGGAGGTTGTAGATGAACTAGGAGAAACAGTTGAGCTCGAAGTATTAGTATTATTGGATACAAGTGCGAGTATGAAGCATAAACTTCCAACTGTTAAAGAGGCATTACTTGATCTATCTCTAAGCTTGAATGCTAGATCTGGAGAAAATCGTTACTCTGTATTTGTATTTCCCGGGAAAAAGAAAGATGTCGAAAAATTAATGGATTGGACTCCACGATTAGAATCTCTAACAAGTATATTTCCGAAATTATCCACGGGAGGAATTACACCAACTGGTCCAGCTTTAAAAGAAGCAGTCTATTACTTTAAGCATAAGCGCTCATTAAGGAGCTTGATTTCAAGTGATGATGAATACATCGAAGAGTCAATTTAAAATAAATAACGGTACAGTAGTAAAAGGAAAGTGGCATAACAAGCAGTATACAATCTTGAAGGAGCTTGGCTATGGAGCAAATGGTACTGTTTTTTTAGCGGATTCCATAATAGGAAAAGTTGCTTTGAAATTGAGCAACAATAGTGTATCTATAACTTCCGAAGTAAATGTATTAAAGTCCTTTGCAAAGGTCCAAGGTTATAGCCTTGGACCTTCTTTAATAGATGTGGATGATTGGGTAACAAATAGGGGAACTATCTCGTTTTATGTAATGGAATACATTAATGGACCTGATTTACTGACCTTTATTCACAATAAGGAAGGGTCATGGATTGATGTACTAATGATTCAATTACTAAAGGATTTACAGGTCCTTCACGAAAATAATTGGGTCTTTGGAGATTTGAAACCAGAGAACCTAATTATAACTGGACCACCTACGAAAATTAGGTGTATAGATGTAGGTGGAACAACGATTATTGGAAGAGCAATTAAAGAATTTACAGAGTTCTTTGATAGAGGTTACTGGGGATTGGGAACAAGAAAAGCAGAACCAAGCTATGATTTGTTTGCTGTTGCTATGATCATGCTGAACCTTTATTATCCAAAGCGATTTAATAAAACAGAAGGCGGCATTAAACAGCTACAAACAATGATTCGACAAAAAAAAGAACTTCAACGTTATGAGGGGGTTCTTGTAAAAGCATTAACTGGAAAATATCAAAGCGCAAAGGAAATGCGATTAGATTTATTAAAATTAACAAGTGGGGAAAATCTAACTAGAAGAACAGTATCATCTAGAGCTCAAGGGAATACTTCTCGACAAGTAAAGGGACAAAATCTCCCATCTTCCAGCATGAGAAGCACCATAATCAAAAAGAAGAAAAAAGCTGGGTGGATGGAATCTTTGCTTATCATTATTCTTATCTCTATTTGTTATATTTTGTATATATATGGTCAATTAACTTGAAAAGAGGATTTTTAATCATTTTAGAGAATAGTCTTTGGTATCACTTTAAAAAAAGTGATATCCTTGACTATAGTAAACTACAACGTCAGATGAAAAAGTAATAACCTGGCTGTTGATAGAATAGTGATAGTGATAAGGAAGTAATTAGAATGTTTGAGGATCAAGTTACAAATTACCTGCAAAGAAAAAATGTGACCCTAGAAGAAAAAAAAATCTTAGTTGGAGTTTCTGGTGGACCGGATTCTTTAGCGCTTCTTCATTTTTTATGGACAAAAGCAGAAGAATGGAAAATCACTGTTTATGCTGGACATGTGGATCATATGTTTCGAGGGGAGGAATCATTTAAAGAGGCTGAATTTGTGAAATCTTTTTGTGAAGAAAGAAATATTCCCTTTGTTTGGAAGCAGATAAATTTACCTGCGTTTATTGAAGAAACAGGGATGAATTCTCAAACTGCTGCTAGAGAGTGTCGATATGCTTTCTATGAAGAAGTTATGAAGGAATATAACGCAAATTACTTAGCGTTAGGTCATCATGGAGATGATCAAATAGAAACAATTCTGATGCGATTAACAAGAGGGAGTTCGGGGAAGGCTAGAGCTGGGATTCCTTTTACCCGCAAATTTGGAACAGGAGAAATCATTCGTCCCTTTTTATGTTTAGAAAGAGAGGATATTGAGGAATATTGTACAGTACATAATCTAAATCCAAGAAGAGATCCAAGTAATGAAAAAGAAACATATAGCCGCAACAGATATAGAAAGCATGTTGTCCCTTTTTTGAAAAAAGAAAACATACATGCGGCAAGGCATTTTCAGCGATTTAGTGAAGAATTAGCAGAAGATGAAGCTTATTTAATGAAGCAGGCAGAAGAAATACTTTCTTTTATATTAACCAAAAAAGGAGACGCGGAAGTAGTCGTTGATATTAATCGATTTCTTTCAATAGCTATTCCTTTACAAAGAAGGTGTATTCAACTAATATTAAATTATCTCTATGACGAGATGTCTATTTCATTATCCGCATTACATACTGAGCAAATTTTTGTCTTACTTAAGCGTCCTCATTCTTCTGGAAATATTGATCTCCCGAATGGTTTGAAAGTGAAAAAGTCGTATGATTTTCTCCATTTTCAGCTTAATTTTTCTCCAACAAAATCCTTTTATTATGAATTATCAAAAATGGGAGAGTTATTATTACCAAATGGGTATAATATTAAGGTAGAATATATTAATGGTGAACATCATACAGATAGTCATTGTATTCTTTTGGACGCATCCTCTATTTCCTTTCCTCTTATTATCCGTACTAGAAGAGATGGCGATAGAATTCGGTTGAAAGGGATGAATGGGAAGAAAAAAGTGAGCCGTATTTTTATCGATGAGAAGATTCCAATCCACGAAAGAGAGAGTTGGCCGATTATTACGGATAGTAATGGCGATATTCTATGGATACCAGGACTAAAAAAATCGATATATTCTCATAGTAATACGAATAGTGGTAGTAATCTATTAATAACATATAAAAAGCAATGATCTTCTAGGGGGCACACAAGAAATGAAACACGATATTGAAAAAATATTGATATCTGAAGAAGAAATACAAGGGAAAATCAAGGATTTAGCTTTTCAACTTACAGAGGAATATCAAGATAAATTTCCTTTGGCAATTGGCGTATTAAAAGGTGCTATGCCATTTATGGCTGATCTTTTAAAACGAGTGGATACATACCTAGAAATGGATTTTATGGATGTGTCAAGCTATGGTAACTCTACTGTTTCTTCTGGGGAAGTAAAAATCTTAAAGGATTTGGATACTTCTGTTGAAGGAAGAGACATATTAATTATTGAAGACATCATTGATAGTGGCTTAACATTAAGCTACCTTGTAGAGTTGTTCCGTTATCGTAAAGCAAAATCAATCAAAATTGTGACTCTTCTTGATAAACCAACGGGTAGAAAAACAGATCTTGAAGCAGATTATGTAGGATTTATCGTACCAGATGCTTTCGTAGTTGGGTATGGATTAGACTACGCTGAAAAGTATCGAAATTTACCTTATATTGGTGTTTTGAAACCAGAAGTTTATACAAGTGAAAGTGAATAAGTATAAAGTAGAGGAATTCTAGTCTGCAAAGGGTAATTCCTTGAATTTACTTAATTTTCTATGTTACTATACTTTATAGTTTGTTTACCGTGGGAGGAGGTAAGGGATGAACCGTATTTTTCGTAATACCATTTTTTATTTATTAATATTTTTAGTAATTATCGGTGTGGTTAGTTTTTTCAATGGAAATAATCAGCCTACCAAGCATTTGACATATACTGAATTGATAAATCACCTTGAAAGTGGTGATGTTGCAGAAATAACGCAACAGCCTGAAAGAGGTGTCCTTGAAGTTCGCGGGAAATTAAAAGGCTATCAAGAAAACGAAACGTTTGTTTCTTATGTAACAAATAATGAAACAAATGCAGAAGTAATTCTAAAAGCCGCTAAAGAAGGATCCGATATCGATGTGCAGCCTGCACAAGAAACAAGTGGTTGGATTACATTCTTTACTTCAATTATTCCGTTTGTGATTATTTTTATCTTATTTTTCTTCTTGCTCAATCAAGCCCAAGGTGGCGGTGGCGGCCGCGTAATGAACTTTGGTAAAAGTAAGGCAAAGCTTTACAATGAAGAAAAGAAAAAAGTTCGCTTTAATGATGTAGCGGGTGCTGATGAAGAAAAGCAAGAGCTAGTTGAAGTGGTGGAATTCTTAAAGGATCCACGTAAGTTTGCTGAGCTAGGTGCTAGAATTCCAAAAGGTGTCCTTCTTAATGGACCTCCAGGAACAGGTAAAACGTTACTTGCAAGAGCAGTTGCTGGGGAAGCTGGCGTACCTTTCTTCTCTATCAGTGGTTCTGACTTCGTAGAAATGTTTGTTGGGGTCGGTGCTTCTCGTGTTCGTGATTTATTCGAAAATGCGAAGAAAAATGCTCCTTGTATTATCTTTATTGATGAAATAGATGCTGTTGGTCGTCAACGTGGTGCTGGTTTAGGTGGAGGACACGATGAACGTGAACAAACATTAAACCAACTATTAGTTGAAATGGATGGATTTGGCGCGAATGAAGGTATTATTATTATCGCTGCTACAAACCGTCCGGATATTTTAGACCCTGCTTTATTACGTCCAGGTCGTTTTGACCGTCAGATTACAGTAGATAGACCAGATGTTAATGGTCGTGAGGCGGTTTTACGTGTACATGCTCGTAACAAGCCTTTAGATGAAGCTGTAGATTTAAAAAGTATTGCTCAGCGTACTCCAGGATTCTCTGGTGCTGATTTAGAAAACCTTCTAAATGAAGCAGCGCTTGTTGCAGCAAGATCAGATAAAAAGAAAATCGATATGGAAGACATGGATGAAGCAACAGATCGTGTTATTGCTGGACCTTCTAAGAAAAGCCGTGTTGTTTCTAAAAAAGAAAGAAATATTGTTTCTTACCATGAAGCGGGACATACAATTATCGGTGTTGTGTTAGATGAAGCGGATATGGTTCATAAAGTAACAATTGTACCAAGAGGTCAAGCTGGCGGTTATGCCGTTATGCTTCCTAAGGAAGATCGTTTCCTAATGACAAAGCAAGAGCTTCTTGATAAGATTACTGGTTTACTTGGTGGTCGTGTCGCAGAGGATATCGTATTTGGTGAAGTAAGTACCGGAGCACATAATGATTTCCAAAGAGCTACAGGTATTGCTCGCAAAATGGTGACAGAATATGGGATGAGTGATAAGCTTGGACCATTACAATTCGGTCAAGTACAAAGCCAAGTGTTCCTTGGTAGAGATTTAAATAACGAACAAAACTATTCAGATGCAATTGCATACGATATAGATTTAGAAATCCAAAGAATTATTAAAGAATGTTATGAAAGAGCGAAGCAAATTCTTACAGAAAACCGTGAGAAATTGAACTTAATCGCTGAAACACTTCTTGAAATTGAAACTTTGGATGCAGAACAAATCAATAGTCTATATAAAGATGGTGTCTTGCCGGATCGTTCGAAAAAGGCTGATACTACTTTAGGCTCAGAAGATTTAAAGGTAAATATTAACAAAAAGGATGATCGTGACGAGTAAGTCGTTCATCTAGCAAGGGATGCGCTTTTAGGAGCGTATCCTTTTTTGTTTGTTTCAAAAAGAAGGAATAAGCTCAACTATTGCTTTAGACTTTGTCTCTTTCCAGTTGTATGTTATGATATGTCCAGTATTGGAAAAGACCGTTTATTTAAGGCTTTAGGTAAGGGCGTTCTTAAGATGTAATATACATCTGTGAAAAAGCGCTTTAGGGGCTATAAGGAGAATAAGATAAAGTAAATAAAGCAATAAAGATAAATGGGATTTGAAGAATGAAATTAATAAAAAAGTGGTGACCATAATGATTTTTGTCTTTGATATTGGAAATACAAATATAGTATTAGGTGTATATGATAAAGAAGAATTAAAGCATCATTGGAGAATTGAAACCAATCGTTATAAAACGGAAGATGAATATGGTATGATCATTAAATCTCTTTTCGACCATGTCGGTTTAACCTTTTCGGATATTAGTGGGATTGTCATCTCATCGGTTGTTCCTCCTATCATGTTTTCTCTGGAAAGAATGTGCCAAAAGTATTTCCAATTGAAACCGTTAGTGGTTGGTCCAGGAACAAAAACAGGTTTAAATATTAAATATGATAATCCTAAAGAAGTAGGGGCTGACCGGATTGTCAATGCAGTTGCGGCTATTCATGAATATGGAAGTCCTTTGATTGTGGTGGATTTTGGTACAGCTACAACCTTCTGTTATATAAATGAACACAAGCAATATATGGGTGGAGCAATAGCGCCTGGAATTAATATTGCAACAGAAGCTTTGTATTCTAAAGCGGCGAAATTACCGCGTATTGAAATTGCTCGACCTGAAGGGGTTATTGGAAAAAATACTGTTTCTGCCATGCAATCAGGGATTCTTTTCGGTTATGTAGGACAGGTTGAGGGAATCGTTAAACGAATGAAAGAAGAAAGCGTTGTTCAGCCTAAGGTCATTGCTACAGGAGGGTTAGCAAACCTTATAGCAAAAGAATCTAATATTATAGATGAAATAGATCCATTTCTAACATTAAAGGGATTACAACTTATTTATAAAAAAAATAAGGATACACTAAAATAATAAGAGAAGTTTATTTTAATTGGAATAATGAATCTGTTGATTAACTGATAGAAGATAAAGGAGTAAATTATGAGTGATTATTTAGTAAAAGCATTAGCGTTTGATGGGGAAGTTCGTGCGTATGCAGTAAGAAGTACCGAAACAGTAGGAGAAGGACAAAGAAGGCATCATACATGGCCAACCGCTTCCGCAGCTTTAGGGAGATCTTTAACAGCAACAGCAATGCTAGGAGCTATGCTTAAAGGTGAGCAAAAATTAACCGTGAAAATTGACGGTGGTGGACCAATTGGCCTTATCCTAGTAGATGGAAATGCTAAAGGAGAAGTGCGTGGATATGTTACCAATCCACAAGTTCATTTTGACTTGAATGAACACGGTAAATTAGATGTAAGAAGAGCTGTCGGAACAGAAGGAACGTTATCGGTTGTAAAAGATATCGGCATGCGTGACTACTTTACCGGCCAGGTTCCAATCGTTTCTGGAGAGCTTGGAGAGGATTTTACCTATTACCTGTTTAATTCAGAGCAGGTACCTTCCTCTGTTGGTGTAGGGGTATTGGTGAATCCGGATAATAGTATCTTAGCTGCTGGAGGTTTCATTATTCAATTAATGCCTGGAGCACAAGAGGATACGATTACAAAGATTGAAAAACGATTGAGTGAAATTCCGCCAATTTCCAAATTGATTGAAAAGGGCTTAACACCAGAGGAATTGTTAGAAGAGATTTGTGGGAAAGACAATGTAAAAGTAATTGAAAAAATGCCAATTTCTTTTACATGCACATGCTCGAAAGATAGATTTTCTAATGCGATCATCAGTTTAGGCCAAGCGGAAATTGAAGATATTATTGAAACAGATGGTCAGGCAGAAGCGGAATGTCATTTCTGTAATGAGAAATATATGTTTAGCAAAGAAGAACTAGAAAAATTACTAGAAGAAGCAAAATAAGAAAATTAATAGGCAGTCTCTAAGAATGATTATATATACATCGTTTTTAGAGGCTGTTTTTTATGGGAGAAATACTGAATGAGTATAAATGCGCGTAAACTTGTTAGAGAAGTAGCAAGAAGGGGAAAAATGATAGGAAGATTTTTTATGGTCCTATAGAGCAATAATCTTTATAAAATTGAAGTATTAAAAGTAATGATTAATTTTTCGGAAAATACAAACATATTGATTGACAAAAGAAGATGTTATTTGGTAAATTAATATTATAAAACCAATTAAAATACTCGGAATAAAATAAGGGGAGATAGAAAATGACAAAAATAGCAAATTCTGTAGTCGATCTTATCGGTGGAACACCTATAGTAAAATTAAATCGTTTAGTAGACGATGCTAGTGCAGATGTTTATTTGAAATTAGAATATATGAACCCAGGTAGCAGTGTTAAGGATCGTATTGCATTAGCAATGATTGAAGCGGCTGAAAAAAGCGGTGACTTAAAACCAGGTAGTACGATTATTGAACCAACTAGTGGAAATACAGGAATCGGTCTTGCTATGGTTGCTGCAGCAAAAGGTTATCGTTCCATATTAGTTATGCCAGAAACAATGAGTATTGAGCGCCGTAGATTATTGAAGGCTTATGGTGCAGAATTAGTATTGACACCAGGTCCTGAAGGAATGGGTGGAGCTATTCGTAAAGCGGAGGAATTAGCAAAAGAAAATGGCTATTTTATTCCACAACAATTTAAAAATATTTCTAATCCTGAAGTACATAGATTAACAACAGGACCGGAAATTATAGATGCTTTTGGTGACGAAGGCTTAGATGCATTTATTGCTGGAATTGGTACTGGTGGAACAATTACTGGTGCTGGGGAAGTATTAAAGGAAAAATATAAAGATATCAAGATTTATGCAGTAGAGCCTGCAGATTCTCCTGTTCTATCAGGTGGTAAACCAGGTCCGCATAAAATTCAAGGAATCGGTGCTGGGTTTGTTCCTGATATTTTAAATAGTGAAGTGTATGAAGGTATTATTCAAGTTTCAACAGATCAAGCCTTTGAATACGCTCGTCGCGCAGGAAAAGAAGAAGGCGTTTTAGGTGGTATTTCTTCTGGTGCAGCTATTTATGCAGCTTTACAAGTAGCAAAAGAGCTAGGAAAAGGGAAAAAAGTATTAGCGATTATTCCAAGTAACGGAGAACGCTACCTAAGCACACCTCTTTATCAGTTTGATGAAGAGTAAGCATAAGAGTTGGATCATTAAAGCCTCCCTTTTAAGGGGGGCTTTTTATTTTTAGAAAATAAAGCAGCACTACAGAATTGGAAACAGAAATATGTGATTTTTTTGTATTTCCCTTTACGCATCCTGTATGATGAGAACAGATAAATTTTAAGGAGAGAAGCCTGATTGAAGAATTACAAGATATATAGTAAGACTATTTCTCTAACACATGAGCAGTTTATTAAGCATTTTTTATCCCTTGCGGAAGATAAGTCACATTATGTTTTGTTAGAAAGTGGACGAGGTGGCAGATATAGTATTGGTGCTTTTTCACCGGTAGCAAGAATGATAGGTAGAGATAATCGTTTAGAAGTGATAGATGAAGAAGGTACCACATTAATCGAAGGGAATCCATTTCATTCGATAAAACAAGTAATGCATCAATATGTGGTAGAGTCTAATCCAGATCTACCTGACTTTCAAGGAGGTGCGCTTGGGTTTATTAGTTATGATTACATCCGTTATATTGAGAAATTACCGAATCAAACAAACGATGACATGGATATTCCAGATGTGTTCTTTTTATTATTTAAAGAGTGGTTTACTTACGATCATAAAGAAAATAAACTATGGATTTCTGGCTTATATGAAGAAGATCAGGTAGCAGCTATTCAGGATAAAGTAGAAACCTACGCTCTAGGATGGACAGAAGAGAATAGAATAGCATATCCGCAAGGTGATATAGACAAAACGGAGGGACTGAAGGTATCAATTGAGGATAACGAGTTCCAACAATCTGTGCGCAAGATTCAGCAATATATTTCTGAGGGAGATGTATTCCAAGTTAACTTGTCTGTTCGTCAGGCTAAACCTTTGCATGTGTCTGCGCTTGAAGTCTATAAGCAACTGAGAGTTTTAAATCCCTCTCCCTACATGGGTTATTTCCATACACCGGAATTCCAGTTAGTGAGTGGTTCACCAGAGCTTCTAGTTAAAAAGAAGGGACAGGAAGTGAGCACACGGCCGATAGCAGGAACACGATCTCGTGGTAAGAATGAGGCAGAGGATAAGGCTCTTGCTAACGAATTAATGGAAAGTGAAAAGGAGAGAGCTGAGCATGTGATGCTAGTGGATCTAGAAAGAAATGATTTAGGAAGAGTATGTGCATATGGGAGCGTTCAAGTCGATGAATTTATGGTAATCGAAAAGTATTCCCATGTTATGCATATCGTGTCTAATGTAAAAGGACAATTAGCAGACGATAAAGATGAGTATAATCTCATTGATAGCATGTTTCCGGGTGGAACGATTACGGGTGCTCCGAAGATAAGAACGATGGAAATTATTGAAGAATTAGAGCCAGTTCGACGAGGACCATATACTGGTTCTTTAGGATGGATTGGTTTTAATCACGATGTAGAGTTAAATATTATGATTCGCACGATGCTGGTAAAGGAAAATCAGGCATATGTTCAAGCTGGTGCGGGAATTGTGATTGATTCAATCCCTGCAAATGAATACAAAGAATCTATGAAAAAAGCTAGGGCACTATGGAATGCGAAAGAATTAGCGGAAGAGAAATTAGGTGGTAACGAATGATATTTATGATTGATAACTATGATTCTTTCACTTATAACCTTGTGCAATACTTAGGTTCATTAGGGCAAGAATTACAAGTGAAAAGAAATGATGAAACCTCTTTGGAAGAAATAAAAAAAGAAAATCCAGCCTATTTGATGATTTCTCCAGGACCGTGTACTCCGAATGAAGCGGGGATTAGTTTAGAGGCAATACAATCCTTTGCTGGTGACATGCCGATATTTGGTGTGTGTTTAGGTCATCAAGCGATTGGACAGGTTTTTGGAGGCGAGGTTGTACAAGCTGCTAATTTAATGCATGGAAAAACCTCATTAATTTATCATGATAATAAAACTATTTTTCAAGGCTTGCCAAACCCTTTTTCTGCTACACGTTATCATTCCTTAATTGTTAAAAAGGAAACTTTACCATCGTGTTTAGAAATCTCTGCTTGGACAAAGGAAGGTGAAATTATGGGGATTAGACATAAAGAACTTCCGGTTGAAGGAGTACAGTTTCATCCAGAATCCATTATGACAGAGGTTGGCATGGAGATATTGCAAAATTTCATTCACTTTTATAAAGAAGGAAGCAAACGATAAGATGTTTATGTACTTAAATGGACAGTATATTTGTGAGGAAGAAGCAGTTATACCTGTATTTGACCACGGATTTATGTATGGTCTAGGCTTATTTGAAACATTTCGTGTGTATAATGGACATCCCTTTCTATTAGATGACCATCTTAGTAGATTAAATGACGGTCTAAAAGAGATGAACATAGAAAAGTCTTTTGGAAGAGAAGAAGTTGTCTCGATTATTCAAAGTCTACTGGACAAAAACAATATAAAAAATGCTTATATCCGTTGGAACGTTTCAGCTGGAAATGGAATGATTGGACTCCAAACAGAACCATATATAGAACCGAATACAATTGTGTATATAAAATCCCTTCCTGAAGCGAATGGTATGGTAGAAAAAACGGGACAAATAGTGACGATTCCAAGAAATACACCAGAAGGGGCTTTTCGCTTAAAATCTCATCATTTTTTTAATAATATTCTTGCTAAAAGAGAGATTGGTACAGATGTGACAATAGAAGGGATTTTTCTAACAAAGGAAGGCTATGTGGCAGAAGGGATTACTTCTAATCTTTTCTGGGTTATCGAGGGAGTGCTATATACGCCTAGTTTACAAACGGGTATATTAAATGGAATTACGAGACAGTTTGTTTTAAAGCTTGCAGAACAGATGGGGTTAGAAATAAAAGAAGGGCTGTTTCCGTTAGATATGCTTGCAGAAGCAGAAGAGGTATTTGCAACAAATTCTATTCAGGAGATTATTCCGATAAAAAGGGTGAATGCATATGATTATAAAGGAATAGAGGGCGGTATCGTTGCTGTGCTTCATAAGGAATATAGAATTCATTCCAAACAATTATGGTCGGTAAAAGAGTTAGGAGGATAATAGGAATGATAAATAAAATAGAGTGTGGTCCATACACATTGGATTTTGAAAAAAAAACAAAGGTGATGGGGATTTTAAATGTAAATCCTGATTCCTTTTCCGATGGAGGGAAATATAACAAAATAGAAGCGGCGTTAAGTCGCGCTCGCCAGATGGTAGAGGACGGAGCGGATATTATTGATATTGGTGGGGAGTCTACAAGACCTGGTTATACTGAAATTTCGGTAGAAGAAGAATTGGAACGAGTAATTCCGATTATTGAGCGATTAACGAGAGAGGTAAATGTTCCTTTATCGATCGATACATATAAAGGAGAAGTAGCAAGGCAGTCGTTGCAAGCGGGTGCGCATATTATCAATGATATATGGGGAGCGAAAAGAGACCTTAGAATGGCAAAAGTTGCAGCAGAATTTCAAGCTCCAATTATTTTAATGCATAACAGGAATAATCTTGACTACAATTCCTTTTTAGATGATGTAGTAGCTGATTTACAGGAAAGTGTTGATATTGCAAAAGCAGCTGGAGTCCCTAATGATAAAATCATTCTTGATCCAGGTATTGGCTTTGCAAAGGATTTAAACAGAAACTTAGAAATGATGCGCGGGTTAGATAAGCTTGTAGATATGAGGTATCCTGTGCTGCTTGCAACTTCAAGAAAATCATTGATTGGCAATGTGTTAAATTTACCTGTAACGGAACGAATGGAAGGAACGGGGGCTACTATTTGCTACGGTATTCAAAAAGGATGTCATATTATTCGTGTCCATGATGTGAAAGAAATGACTAGAATGACGCGTATGATGGATGCTTTAATGGGAAAGGGAGAATACAGTGGATAAGATAATGTTAAATCAAATGGAATTCTATGGATATCATGGGGTTTTTAGAGAAGAGAATAAGTTAGGCCAGCGCTTTATCGTAGATTTACAAGCAGAAGTAGATTTAGCAAAGGCTGGAGAAACAGATGACTTACAATATTCGGTTAATTATGGCGAGCTTTTCTTTGATGTGAAGGAGATTGTTGAAGGAAAGCCTTATCAATTAATTGAAGCAGTTGCAGAAAATATCGCTAAGAAGCTTTTGGTATCTTATTCCCTCATTGAAAGCATAACGGTTCGTATTATTAAACCAGATCCTCCGATTCCAGGTCATTATAAATCGGTTGCTGTGGAAATTACGAGGAGCCGAAAAGGATGAATAATGTTTATTTATCATTAGGATCAAATATAGGCAATCGATTTGAATACTTATGTGAGGCTGTACAAATGCTTCGTAATCATAGTCAAATAAAAGTGGTAAATATTTCATCTGTTTATGAGACTGATCCAGTCGGATATGAGGAACAATCACTATTTTTGAATATTGTCGTACAGATTGAAACATCATTAAATCCTTATTCTATATTAGAGGAATGCCAAAGTATCGAACATGAGCTTGGGAGAAAAAGGATAATTCGGTGGGGACCCAGAACAATAGACCTTGACATTTTATTGTATAATCACGAAAATATAGTATCAGATAAGCTAATAATTCCACATCCAAGAATAGAAGAGCGAGCATTTGTTTTAGTTCCGTTAATAGAAATTGCTCCAGACATAAAGTTACCAAATAAATCAATGCTTTTAAAAGAAAGTTTGAAGCTTTTGCCAGATAGAGAAGGAGTAAGGGTATGGAAACAACAGAAAAATGGGGAAGACGTATTCGAGCTTTTCGAAAGCTAAAAGGATATACACAGGAAAGTCTAGCGAAAGAGCTACTTGTTTCTGTTTCTATTTTAGGGGAGATCGAGCGAGGTAATCGTATGCCTTCAGAAGAGATGATTGATTCTATTGTAGGTGTTCTAAAGATAACAAGGGAAGAATTAGATCCATATCAAAGTAAATAAGCACTGCTCATCAAGGGGGTAAAAGATTGTTTAAAATAGGAAATGTTGAAATAAGCAACCGTGTTGTGCTTGCACCAATGGCAGGAATTTCGAATTCTGCATTTCGTTTAACAGTGAAAGAATTTGGGGCAGGTCTTGTTTGTGCGGAGATGATAAGTGATAAAGGGATTGTTTTAAAGAATAAGAAAACAATGGACATGCTTTATATAGATGAACGCGAAAATCCATTGAGCTTACAGATCTTTGGTGGAGAAAAAGAAACGTTAGTGGAAGCAGCGCAATTTGTTGATAAGAATACCAATGCTGATATTATTGATATAAACATGGGGTGTCCCGTGCCGAAGATTACAAAATGTGATGCAGGAGCTAGATGGTTATTAGATCCAGACAAAATCTATGATATGGTTTCAGCTGTTGTAGAAAATGTGGACAAACCTGTAACGGTTAAAATGCGTATGGGATGGGATGAAGACCATATTTATGCAGTAAGAAATGCACAAGCGGTTGAAAGTGCTGGTGGAGCGGCTGTTGCGTTACATGGTCGAACACGAGTTCAATTATATGAAGGAACAGCAAATTGGGATATTATCCGTGAAGTAAAACAATCGATCAATATTCCTTTAATGGGAAATGGAGATGTAAAAACACCGCAGGATGCAAAAAGGATGTTAGAAGAAACAGGCTGTGATGGTGTAATGATTGGGAGAGCTGCACTCGGAAATCCGTGGATGATTTATAGCACGGTTAAGTATTTAGAAACAGGTGAACTAGTAGGCGATCCATCTGCTCGTGAAAAAATAGATGTATGCTTACTTCATCTGGATCGATTAATCAGCTTAAAGGGTGAGTATGTAGCAGTTAGAGAAATGCGTAAACACGCTGCGTGGTACTTAAAGGGGATTAAAGGAAACGCAAAAGCAAGAACAGCGATTAATCAATGTGAAACAAGAGAACAGTTAGCAACAGTATTAAATGCGCTTGTACTTGAAGTAGAAGCTAGAGAGCAATCCGAAATCCAAGTAGGTTAATTTGAAGGTAACTGTTTAAATTTCCTGTAATATGTGTAAAAATAAAGCTGTTGGATAAAAATCTGACAGTTTTTTTGCTTTTTTAGTGTCTGTAATCGTGACATTGTGTAGAATAATAAAGTATGTATAAATTTGAACGATTCCTTTTTTAGGTGATCATACATAAAAAGATAGTGGAGATGATTAAGCATGAGTCATGAAGAATTAAACTTAAATGACCAATTACTAGTTAGACGTAACAAAATGAATGAGTTACGCGAACAAGGAATAGATCCGTTTGGTAAACGTTTTGATAGAACTCATTTATCAGAAGCGTTAAAAAATCAATATGAATCTCTAGAGAAAGAAGAACTAGAGGAAAAAAATATTACTGTTACAATTGCTGGTAGAGTAATGACGAAAAGAGGAAAAGGAAAAGCTGGATTTGCTCATATCCAAGATCTTGAAGGGCAGATTCAATTGTATGTTCGTAAAGACAATGTAGGGGAAGAGCAATATGCTATTTTTAACTCTGTAGATTTAGGAGATATCGTTGGTGTTGAAGGCGTGTTATTTAAAACAAATGTAGGGGAACTTTCCATTAAAGTAAAAGATTTTACTTTGCTTACAAAAGCGTTGCGCCCATTACCTGATAAATTCCATGGTTTAAAAGACATTGAGCAACGCTACCGTCAACGTTATTTAGACTTAATTTCGAGTGAAGAAAGCAAACATACATTTATTCTGCGTAGTAAAATCATTCAATCAATGCGTCGATATTTAGACAGTCACGGTTATCTAGAAGTAGAAACACCGATGATGCATTCCATTGCAGGAGGAGCATCTGCGCGTCCGTTTATTACCCATCATAATGCGTTAGATATGCCGTTATATATGCGTATTGCTATTGAGCTTCACCTTAAAAGATTAATAGTTGGTGGATTAGAAAAAGTATATGAAATTGGTCGTGTATTCCGTAATGAAGGTGTATCAACAAGACATAATCCAGAATTTACGATGATTGAACTTTACGAAGCTTATGCTGATTATCGTGATATTATGAGTCTTACAGAAAATTTAGTAGCCCATATCGCGCAAGAAATCTATGGTTCAACTACAGTAGCTTATGGAGATTATCAAGTTGATTTGAAGCCAGAATGGACAAGACTTCATATGGTAGATGCGATCAAGCAATACACAGGCGTAGATTTCTGGCCTGAGATGAGTGTGGAAGAGGCTAGAAAATTAGCAAAAGAAAATAATATAGAAATCAATGATAATATGACATATGGTCATATTGTTAATGAATTCTTCGAGCAAAGAGTAGAAGAGAAATTAATTCAGCCAACATTTATTTATGGACATCCGTTAGAAATTTCGCCATTAGCGAAGAAAAACGAGGAAGATCCTCGTTTTACCGATCGATTTGAACTATTCATCGTAGGAAGAGAGCATGCGAATGCCTTTACTGAATTAAATGATCCAATCGATCAAAGAGAAAGATTTGAAGCACAATTAAAAGAGCGTGAGCAAGGAAATGATGAAGCGCATTTAATGGACGAGGATTTTGTAGAGGCTTTAGAATACGGTATGCCTCCTACAGGCGGATTAGGAATTGGTATTGACCGTTTGGTTATGCTGTTAACAAATTCTCCATCTATTAGAGATGTATTATTATTCCCATTGATGAGACATCGTTAATACAGAGGCATGGTACCTACATGAAGGTACCATGTTTTTTATTTTTCAAAAAGTTGTTGTGTTAGATTACTAATAACTATTTATTTGCTAAATGGGATGCAATAGAAGTGGTGGGGGAGTGGTTGTATTTAGGGAGGATGCTAGGTATTAAATTGAAGTAGACAGTACACTATAGAAGAGAGTGAAAGAAAAGAAGGAATTAGAGGAGTGTTGTAGAGTGGTTGTTGTTACTTTTAAAAGTTAAATGAGAAATAAAATACAATTAAATAATAAGAATATTTTTTCTTTTAAAAAGTAGTTGCATAGAGTGTGAAACGGTGGTATATTAATATTCGTTGCTGAAACAAGCAATGATGAAAGAAAAAAGAAATTAAAAAAAGTGTTGACTTCGACAACGGCTTCTGATAATATTAAAAAGTCGCCGATGACGACGCGAAACAAATTGCTCTTTGAAAACTGAACAAACAAACGTCAACAATAAACGTTTTATAACTAATGTTATAAAACGAAAAACAAGTAACAAAAAGCTAGAGTTTAGCATTTGAGCTAATCAACTCTTTATTGGAGAGTTTGATCCTGGCTCAGGACGAACGCTGGCGGCGTGCCTAATACATGCAAGTCGAGCGGACTTTAAAAGCTTGCTTTTAAAGTTAGCGGCGGACGGGTGAGTAACACGTGGGCAACCTGCCTGTAAGACTGGGATAACTTCGGGAAACCGGAGCTAATACCGGATAATCCTTTTCCACTCATGTGGAAAAGCTGAAAGACGGTTTACGCTGTCACTTACAGATGGGCCCGCGGCGCATTAGCTAGTTGGTGAGGTAACGGCTCACCAAGGCAACGATGCGTAGCCGACCTGAGAGGGTGATCGGCCACACTGGGACTGAGACACGGCCCAGACTCCTACGGGAGGCAGCAGTAGGGAATCTTCCGCAATGGACGAAAGTCTGACGGAGCAACGCCGCGTGAGTGATGAAGGTTTTCGGATCGTAAAACTCTGTTGTTAGGGAAGAACAAGTACAAGAGTAACTGCTTGTACCTTGACGGTACCTAACCAGAAAGCCACG
>NZ_JBBOYD010000001.1:4602500-4682306 GCF_038007965.1 Niallia sp. FSL W8-0635
AAGATTATACGCTTCCGCTAACATTCACCTCGATTACAGGAGTAAAAGGAAGTTGGAGATTTGATATTCCTGTAAAACAAATTCCTTCAGAAACAATTACCACTACAGGAGAAAGTATTTTCAAGGAGGACAAGGACTATTCTATTCATATAGATTCCGTTACCAAAGGCAAAGCCACAACCTTATTAAACTATAAAACAACTTTTCCATTAACAGGGCAAAATGATGAGATCATTCTAACTGTATTTGATAATAAAGGAACTAGATTAACAAAGAGCCATGCCGATATTCTGTCTGTTAAGCAACTTGATAACGTCATAGTAAAAGATACGAGAGAATTATTCACCAGTAAAATAAAGGAAAGTGCTACAGCTTTAATCATTCAACCTGAAATTAGGCAATATGAAGAAGACACAGTAAGCTCCCTAGAAAAGACTTCCCCCTTTGTTATAGAAAGCAAAAGATTCGATTATCAATTAAAGGTAAATGATATCAAACAAAGTGGAAAGCTACTTATCATTGACTATACTATCCTAAATGTGAATTCGAAAGAGTTTAGGAAGGATATTATTCAAAACTTCGCTGACTTCATCAAGCTTATAAAGAATGATCAAATCTTTAAAGATGAGAATGGAGAGCTAGACTTAAACAAAATGCTAGAACATCAAATTCTTAGTAATGAAGCAAAATTAATTGATCGTACTAATCTGCATTTCCAATCTATATTTACCATTAACACAGATGAATTTGACAAGAATGAATACTCCTTAATGGTTCCCTTTGGCACTTTAAGTAGTAATAAGCCTATAAAAATGGAACCATTGGAAATAGAATTAAAATAACGGAGCAGAGGTTGGGTTCTGATGCGGACTATGTTTAGGAAGCACTAGAACCACCCCCTCCTTTTTCCTCTTGTAATCCTTTAAATCCTACTAAAGTTATAATCATCAAAATAATTCCAATACCTGCTCCAAAAATCGCAATTTGGTGCATGCCTGTTGTGATAGACTCTGATTTTAAGAACAAACCATTTCCTGCAGATGCTATCATAGCGCCCATATACATAAACGTTCTTAATAAGCCAGAAGAAGCTCCTATTTGACTTTTATTTGCTTGAAAATAGACAGCATTTTGATTAGCTAAACTAAGCAAACCTTGTGGTATCCCCAAAAAGGAAACAATCGCCAATAAAGAAGCAAGACTACTATCCTTATTGATAAATAGAACTAATAGAATAGCAAGAAGTTGAATAAATCCTCCAACAATTAGCTTCAAACGAATAGAAGGACTTTTCCCTGTTAATTTTGAAACGATGATCGACATCAAAAACATCGGCATTAGCACTAATCCTGTTTGTGAAGGCGATAATCCTCTCCCTTTTTCCAACCACTGAGGGAACCCATAAAGCATACAATATGTCACAGTTGCTGTAAGTAAGCTCCTAGCATAAGTAAACAGCAAGGGACTATTCCCTTTAAACATTCGAACATCGATAAAAGGAGCTTTACTTCTCAGCTCGGTGATAATAAAAATTATTCCCGTTATAATGGAAATAATTATTAGATAAATACTATTTAGATTCGGGCTCATTAAGAAAAGCAAAGTAGAAATTAAAGTAATTCCAAAAAAGATTATTCCTGTAATATCAATAGAAATATGTCTTTTCTCTGACCCGACAGAAGTTAAGGAAGCCTTTGGAAAACGAGTATAGCCTAAAATTATACAAGCAAAGGACAAAGGAATATTCATCATGAATATACTTTGCCAACCACCTAATCCAATCAATAACCCACCCAATGTAGGACCAATAACGGCAATCGTTTGATTGGCAATAGCCAGTAATGTAAGGATTTTAGCCGGACTATCCTCCCCAGTTCGTTCTGCTTCACTGCGAATTAAATACATAGATGCTGGGTAACCCGCACAGGTCCCAAGGCCAAGCAAAACCCTTGCAACAACTAACCACCAAAAATTAGGTGGGAATATTGCGATAAAACTCGAGATACCTACTAACGATGTGGCGATTAAAAAAAGTAATCTAGGACCATATAAGTCAATCAATTTCCCTACAACAGGCTGCCCAATTGCCGTTGCTAAATACAAGGCAGAAATTAGCCATGCTGTTTGTGAAGGTGACACGCTGAATGCTTTTCCAATTGGAATTAAAGCAACAGAAATAATAGAAGAGTTAATAGGATTCAAAATAGAGCCTAAGATCATCGGAGCAATCAACTTATTGTTAAAGTAGCTTTTATTTTGACTAATTGCCAATGTTATGCCTTCCTTCTATAGTTACCATGTCTAAAATGGTAGACTGTCTCAACAAAATAAGGACTATTTCTTGGTAAAAGAAACAGTCTCTCTATCTTTAAATCAATGTATCAACCCAGTCTTCTACAGTTATCACATCAGCTTGACTAGGAAATACTTTATCCATCAAAATGTGATGCACCTCTTTATTCGTATCAAAACAAGCATCTGCTAGTACCTTTAATTGAAAATCTTTGTCTGCCGCTTCCCTTAAAGTAGATAGAACGACTCCGCTTGTTGAAATTCCACTTAGTACTAGTGTCTCAATTTGCTGGGAACGCAAAATAATCTCCAAATTACTTCCGGCAAATGCACTTATTCGATATTTTGTAACAACAGCCTCATTTACCTCTGGTTGTACAGATTCATGAATTTGTGTGGCTTCATCAAGGATAGTCATCCCTCCATACTTTAATATTCCGGAAAATTTTTTGTTTTTGGGACTAACTTCAGGGTACCCCTCACTGAATCCCACTCTAATAAAAATGACAGGAACAGCATGCTGCCGGGCTGCTTTTATAGCTTTCTGATAAATTATTAATGCCTCTTTTTTTCTTTCCCCTAAGCTTGAGACAATGCCGTTTTGAACATCCATAACTAACAATGCTGCTTTACTATTGTGATTTTGCATATATTGTAATCTCCTTTACATTAGGATAAAATTAAGCGGAGAACTCTCTCATTTATAATAAACGGAGAACTCTCCGATTGTCAATAAAATGCATCTTTTTTATGGGAGCGATAACTAATGACTGAAGAAAAATTAACTAATACACGATTGGAAAGACGAGATGCAGCAGAGAATCGTCAACGAATATTAGAAGCTGCACTAAAGTTATTCGACCAATATGATGTAGAGTTAGTTAGTATGAATCAAATTGCAAAAGAAGCAGATATTGGAGCTGGAACACTCTATCGTCGTTACCGAAACAAGGGTGAATTATGTCTCGATTTAATCAAAGATAATGTAGTAATTTTCTTTGATAATATGGAGAACTACTTGCTGGATAACCAAACAGCTACTCCAGCTGAGCGATTAAAAGGCATTATTGATTTATTCATCCAATTTAGAGAAAGCAAAGCACAATTGCTTAAAGGGGTAGAGGATTCTGAAGCATCCCCACCCTCAAAATCCGGAACGCACAGTCCCTTACACGATCAATTGCATCAACAATTTGTGAAACTATTTAATGAAATGAACAGCACTTCAAACAAACCAAGTACCAATATTTTCAAAGCAGATATTTTATTAGCTGCTCTAAAAAGTGACTCCTATTTATTTCAACGAGAAGTTCGTGGATATTCACCAGAAGATATTGCAGAAGCACTTTATGAAATGTTCGTTCTATAAGCTGCAAAAAGACGGTTCTACTGACAACAATTTAATTGTCCCCAGTAGAACCGTCCCTTTGGCTGCCTTGCTATTAATAACCTATATCTTCTTCACAAATTCCGATTTTAATTTCATTGCACCAAAACCAACAATTTTACAATCAATGTCGTGGTCCCCGTCCACCAATCGGATATTCTTTACTTTAGTTCCTTGTTTTAAAACCGATGAGCTACCTTTTACCTTGAGATCCTTGATAACTGTTACCGTATCCCCATCATTCAAAACATTTCCGTTTGCATCTTTAATAACCCTATTATCTCCGTCCACTTCCGTATCAGCATTTAATGTCCACTCATATCCACATTCCGGACAAACCAAAAATGTCCCATCATCATATGTATATTCCGAATGGCATTTCGGACAATTAGGCAATTTACTCATTATTGTATTTCCTCCACTGTTTGAATTTGTATTAAAGATACCATTATAACAAAAACAAAGGAAGCAGGGGACGGTTCTACCGCTTCCCTTAAAATAGTCCTCATAAGAACCGTCCCTCTGCTTCCTCCTCCTTCCCTTAGCCAAGATATGGTACAATATGACAAAATACTACAAAGAGAGAAGTGTTCTATTGGAGTTTATTACTGGTAAGGTCTTATTTATTGCGTTATTTCTTCTTATTATTCATTGTATTGAAACGCTTGCCTATGCGGTTAGGTTATCGGGGGCAAGAGTCAAATTGATTGCGTCTGCATTATCGTTATTTAATATGATGGTCATTGTTTCTAGAATGGCTAACATGATGCAACAGCCATTTACAGGTAGCTTAGTTGATACAGCACCAAAAGAAAACACACTTTTATTCGTAGAACAACAATATAGGGTATTAATTGGAGCTTCTACTCTTGGTACAATAGTCGGGATTCTTTTATTGCCAACATTTACTGCTATATTTTCTAGAGCCATTATTCATCTAGCTAAAGAACATGGTTCTGTTCCTATACTCCTAAAAAAAGGGTTCTCATTCGAATACATAAAAAGAGGAATAAAATATATTCACATCCCTAGGCTTTCTTATATAAAAGGGATAAGATTCAAGGATATTCCTCTCCGATTATTCTTCTTCAATATGATTGTAACCGCCATTTATACAATCGGAGTATTATCAGCTCTTTATGCATCTTTATTAGCACCCGATAGATCGGGGGCAACCATCATGGCATCTGGTTTAATAAATGGGTTAGCAACTATTTTATTAGCTCTATTTATTGATCCTAAGATATCTGTACTTGCAGATAATGTTATAAATGGGAAAGGTAGTTACAGTAATCTCAAAGGAATTTCTGTACTAATGATATCCTCGAGACTTATCGGAACCTTACTTGCTCAATTACTATTTATACCAGGAGCAAAATATATTGCTTGGATAACAAAGTTTTTGGTTCTTTTTAATTAATTGATTTTGTGATTAATCTATTGATATCCATGGGAAATTTAGAAGTTAAAAAAGCATGCATAAACTTAGATTTTTGCATGCCTTCATTCCCTTTATTATCTTTTAAAATCTTAATTAATAGGAGGGAGGTTTAGAACCATGCTCCTGGAGGAATAGGCACTTCCCTAAACTTTAATTTTGTATTTAGATATCACTACTTCTTCAGTAATGTCAACAACCCACGACTGACGTCACGAGGATTCTCGGCTAAAGCCTAAAACCGCCCCTAGCATTCCTTATCCCTCATTTAACTGATTAAAAATCTCTTCTCGTTCCTCTTGATTTGCTTTAGCTGTTAGTGTAGAAAAACCATATGTTATCTCTTCTTTCCCATCTGTTAATCCTTCTATTACTTTATCAGCAAAGAAATCTACAGAAATACCAGCTGTGTTTGAACCTGGTATACATAAGAAAATACAGGATTTAATGAAAAAAGGCATGTAAATTCCTGCACCCAAAAAATCAGATTTCACTCTAACTTTTTGGGTGCAATACATTGTTTACAGCCTTTTTTATCAAATAAATTCTAATCGCTTAAATCTCAAATAGGAGTAGATAATTATTCAGAGGTGAAAATATATTTTTCCAAAATATTCAAGAAAGAGAGCTTTGAACATACGATTCCCGATGCTGAATATGACTTGCCACCCAGGCAATGATTCCAGCTACTGCAAGATAAATCACCAAAATAAATAATTGGTTTTGTAATTCATGCCAATTCCCTAAAGAAATTACCTCCTGAAGACTTTTAAGAGAATGAGCCATAGGCATCCATTGTCCTATCTTACTTAATATAGGATTTCCCAGTTCCATTGGGAAAGTACCACTGCAAGAGGCCAATTGGAATACAAGGAAGGTAACCGCTAAAAACTTTCCTACTAATCCAAATACTGTAACAAGCATCAATATAAAGGTCATGAAGGTAAATGACACGATGATACTAGAGAGTACAAATAATGGAATACTTGCTACTTCCAGTTTAAACACACTTAATACAATAACATCTACAATAATTGCTTGAACAAACCCAATCGTATATACCAATCCAAGTTTATTGACTAAATGATGGGTTCCATTTACAATAAGCTCTTTTCGTCTGCCAAGAGGGAGGATATTTGATGCCATTATTCCTCCTACGAAAAAGGCAAGTGATAAGAAATAAGGAGCAATACCAGATCCATAGTTCGGCACATTTGAAACATTTTTCTGTTCTAGTATGACAGGTTCAGAAAACATATCCGTCAGTGAATTACTGTTTTTGACACTAGCTGTTTCTATAGCAGCAGCATCCAAACTAGATGAAAGGGTATATGTTCCATCCGATAATTGACTAAGCCCGTCCATTATTTTTTCTGTACCGTCTTTAAGAGGTACTGTCCCATGCGTTGTTTTAATTATTCCATTATTTAATGAAGCATAGCCTTCGCTCCATTCATCCAATCCGTCATTTAATTTTACTGTCCCCGATGCTAAATCATTAGCACCGGCTGCTGCTTCGTCAAGCTTGTCAGAAAATTTGTCTAGCCCAGAATTTATATTTTCCTGCCCTGCTGTTACCTGCTGTGCACCCTGTGCAAGCTGTGTTTGTCCAGTCTGAAGCTGTCCGGTTGCCTCTGCTAATCCATTTGCAATCGTCAGCAACTTGAGAAATTCTGGATCCTCTCCTGCTTCTGGATGCGACTTACTGTAGGCACTCATTTGGTCCTGAAGAAGTTTGGCAGCTTCATTTGCCTTTGTTTGTCCTTGAAGCAGGGTTTCATTGCTCGAAGACCATTGTTTTACACCAGCAGTAACTTGTTCCTCACCTGCTATAAGTGCATCCAATCCTACAGTTAACTTATCCATCCCTTCAGATAAAGAAAGAGAACCCTTTTCCAAATCCGCACCACCAGAAGATAGTGCTTCTTCTCCCTTTAGAAGTTTATTACTGCCAACTGTCAATTGATTCATCCCTTGCTCAAGTTGGTTATATCCATCATCCAGCTTAACCATAGCATTTTTAGCATCATTCATTCCCTGATGAAGTTCATCAGCTCCATCTCCAGCTTTCTTTAATCCCTCTGCCAGTTCACTGAACTTAGAAAAAACACCTTCTCCATATGTCTTTGTAATACTTTTGGAGATTTTTTCATTTATTCTTTCTACTGCAGTCGAACTAATCTGAGATGCGACAAAATTCCCACCTGGATTTGTTTGTGAAATCAGCTTTGCAGGAATCGGGTGATCATCCATTAGGGTACTTATGTTTTTTGAAAAATCTTTTGGAATGGTTAATACCATATAATAATCCCCGTCTTTTAATCCCGTTTCAGCCTTTTCCTCGGAAATAAAATGAAATTCTAGTTCCTTATTTCCTTTTAATTCCTTAATCAAATCATCTCCTGCTTCTATACGGTCACCATCCATCATGGCTCCTTTATCTTGATTAACAACCGCTACAGGCAGATTATCTAAGTTACCATAAGGATTCCAATATCCAGCTAAAAAGAAACTAGCATAGATTAAAGGTACCATTATAAGAAAAATTAAAGCTATACGCCCATGAGAATGTTTCCACATCGCCATTAAGTCTTGCTTTATCAACTGTATCCCTTTCAAGCAACCACTTCCTTTATTAGTTTTACACTTTATTTATAGTAATTACTTTTTCGCATATTGTATAATATATAATTAGATATAAATACATAGACTTTAGTCTATATAAGGAAGGGCTTATTAACATGGAACTTTTACAGCTTCATTATTTTCGGACAGTAGCAAGGCTAGAGCATATGACAAAAGCAGCTCAACAGCTTCAGATTGCCCAACCCTCACTCAGCAAAACCATTTCGAGACTAGAAGAAGATTTAGGCACTCCTTTATTTAATCGGAAACATAGACAAATCCAACTAAATGAGTTTGGCAAAGTATTTTTAAAACGGGTAGACCGAATTTTTTTGGAGCTAAACGAAGGGAAAAGGGAGGTTTTGGAGCTATCCAAGCAGCAAGAAAATCAAATTACACTTACTGTTACGATTCCTCGGGTTCTACCTGACCTCTTAAAAGCATTCTTATCCAAAAATCCCAATGTTAAATTTCAGCAATTCTTCCTTCAACCTACTTCTTCCATGAAAAAGCAGCTAATCGAAGGAAAAATAGACTATTGCATTTCATCAGCTACTATTGATGATCCGGATATCATTTGGGAACCTCTTTTAACAGAAGAAATTTACCTGATTGTTCCCCCTGGCCATCCTTTTTCAGACCGGGACACAATCCAATTGGCAGAAGCAGAAAATGAGCCATTCATTCATATGCATACCGGCTATGGATTTAGGAATTTAACAGATAAATTTTGCCATGAAGCAGGCTTTGAACCACATATAGCCTTTGAGGGGGATGATTCTACGGTTATAGGAGATTTAGTGAAACAAGGATTAGGCATTGCTTTTGTTCCAGAGATTACATTGCTTCATCAGTCAAACCAGTTTCCCCCTAGCCTCTCCATTTCAGAACCGAAATGCCGAAGAACGATTGGAATTGCCTGGTCAAAAAACAGATATTTGTCAGAGACTGCACAGCAATTCAGGGAGTTTGTAAAGGATTACTTTACCTTGTTATCTACTAGGCTTAAAAAAAATGACCAGCTATAAAGAATAAGCAAAAAAGAGTTAGGAAAATTTCATCCTAACTCTTTTTATCAATCCTTGTACGCTATTATTGCATCTATCCGCTTATCAGTTCTTATTTGCCTCATATACCTTCAACTGCTTACCTTTTATGGTTGTTTTTTTCATTTTATTCAGTACCAAAGGCCCTTTATTATTTAAAATTTCAACATATGAATGAGTATCCATTATTGTAATGATCCCTATATCTTCTGCTGTCACTCCGTCTATTTTAGCAATTGTTCCAACAAAATCTACAGCTCGAAGCTTCTTTTTCTTACCGCCATTAAAGTATAGCTTCATAATATGCTTGTTTAATTTTTCATTTTTTGCCTTTTTAATCGTTGGCTCTACGTTCTTCTTTTCCTCAAATTCCGCTTTATTTGCAGAAACCTCTTCTTTGGAAGGAGCTGTTATAGCTGGAATTTCAAAACCGATATATTCTTCAATCTCTTTTAAAAACTTGTCTTCAAATGGGGTAACAAATGTGATAGCTTTCCCTTTTTTACCAGCCCGACCTGTTCTCCCGGTACGATGCACATAGCTTTCCTTTTCTAAAGGAAGATCATAATTAATAACATGGGTGATACTATCAATATCAATACCTCTTGCCGCTACGTCTGTTGCGATTAAATAGCGGAACTCTCCCCTTTTGAAATCATTCATTACTTCAAGTCTGTCTTCCTGGACCATACCACCGTGAATTTGATCACAGCTGTACCCTAAATCTAATAACTGATCACATAATGTATCTACTCTATCCTTTGTTCGGCAAAAAATGATACAGCTATCAGGATTTTCCACAATCGTTATATCTTGAAGAATAGAGAATTTGTCCTTTTCCTCTACTTTCAGAAGCGAATGATCAATTTTATCCGTTGTGAGTCCCGTTGCTTTTATTTCAATATCAATAGCTGTCTTCATATAGCGAAGAGATAGGTCTTTAACCGCCTCAGGTAAGGTAGCGGAAAATAGCATCGTCACTCTATTCTTTGGTAATGCCTTTATGATAGCCTCGACTTGTTCAATAAAGCCCATGTTTAACATTTCGTCTGCTTCATCTATTACAAGGTAGTTAATTTGATCTAAATTCAACGTACCTCTTTCTATATGATCTAACACACGTCCTGGTGTCCCTACCACCACATGTGTTTTTTGCTTTAATTCTGTTTTTTGAATGGCAAAAGGCTGTTTTCCATAAATAGCTGCTGCTTTAATCCGCTTAAATCTCCCAATATTGATAAAATCCTCTTTCACTTGAACAGCAAGCTCTCTTGTTGGGGTCAAAATTAACGCTTGAGGCTTATTTTCTTCCCACTCCATTAATTCACAAATGGGAATCCCATAAGAAGCTGTCTTTCCACTCCCTGTTTGAGATTTCACTACAAGGTCTATTTTTTCTAACACAAGAGGGATTACTTTCCTCTGAACTTCAGTTGGAACTTGATACTCTAAACTATCTAAAGCCTTTACTATTTGATTACTTAAATTAAAATCATGAAAACCTTTTTCACTCATCACAAAGCCTCTTTTATTTTAAATTATTCTTCTTATTATTTCCGTAACATTTATTCCCTTATACAAACTTCTATTATACGCTATCTTTTCTTTGCGCGCTGACTGCTGCTTCCTTTTAGAACACTTATTGTAAAAAAAAGACCTACCCTTTAGGCAAGTCTAATGCTTGATATGCTGATTGATACTTTCCGCCTGCTGCCACTTCCGAATGATACAAAGCCCTTATAGCTGAACTTTTCTCAAGGTCATGTTCATCCATCAAATCTTTTAAGCGTATTTGTAAGTCTTGGTTATCTTTGATTAACTTTTTCATTTGTGATTTCATGTATTTCAATTGATATCTAATCCTTCCTAGAGCACAGCTTGCACTTTCACTCTATTATGACATAGAATCCTCAAATGTAAAAATCACCTTTCACTTATACTTAATTCACCAATCTACCCTAAATTGCTATTGTCTGGTGAAAATCAGCTAGGCGTTCCCACCTAAATGGCTTTTTCTTTACTCTTTTTGCCATTGCTGCCGCCATTCCTCGACCTGTGCATTAATTTCTTCTGCTACTTGCTCTCTTTCCGACACCTTTGCTTCCTTTATTTCTTCAAAGTGTTTATTACGTAAATCATGTTGCTCTTCCGCTATATCCAGGACTTGCTTCTCCACATCATCGGTAATCAACTTTTCATTATCTAGATAGTAGACAGCATTTTTGATTCTATTTAATTCTGCATCAGAGACAGTATATAAAGGATTATAAATCTGATTCATTCGCTCCATTGCATCAGTCATTTGCTGTAATGTTACCCCTTGTGTCCAAACAATCTGACCTATGGTAGGCTGCCACTTTTTCGTAATTTGAACCTCGAGGTCAGCAGGATCATCTACTGTGACATACTCTCCTCCACCAGAATCGGCTACTTGTTTTAGCTGTTGCTGTCCTTCATTATCTACATCAAATCCAATAATATTCACCTTCGCTTTAACATTTTGACTTTGGAGCTGCTTAGCTGCAGCGACAGGGTCTCCATCACAGGTTTCCACTCCATCACTCACCATATAAACCAGATTTGAATAGTCATCTGAAGGATAATCCTGTAGAATTTCTTCCGCCTTTTTTATTGCCCCAGCTAAAGGAGTCCAGCCACTTGCTTGGAAGGAATTTAATGAATTTGTAAAGTTTTCAGCTTTAAAGGCTGATAGCGGATAGACAGATTCCACGGATGAACAGGATTTTTCCTTATCCGAATCAGCCGATGAACCAACATGACCATAAGCGATTAGCGAAACATTAGCATCACTAGGAATTTGTTCCATAAACCTGCTTATTGCTGCTTTCGCAAGCTCCATTTTTGTTTTCCCTTCCTTTACTCCATTCATACTTCCACTTGCATCCATTAACACCAACACATTCATTTTCTTTTGTTTTGTAGTTACCTCATCCTCGCCATTTGGCAATTCTGGCATCACAAACCCATGCTCATATGTATTTAATTGCTCATAGTACTTTTTGTAATTTCCTGACCCAAGCAAATAAACAAGATAATCATAAATCTCATCACTGCTTAAGTTTGTATGCTCTGTAAAATATGCCTGGAGCTCCTTCTCTACAATGGGATTGAACGTTTGCTCTAGAAAGTCCCGGTATTGTTGACTGTCCCATCCTCCTAATGTTTCCAACTGCTGGTCCATATGTGCCTCAATCAACACACCAGCTTTTTGTTCAATTATTTCTTCCACTGTCCTCGCAGCAGCTGGAATCTTTTCCTCCACCTCTTCCTCTGTTGTCGCGTTTTTAACAGGCTTTGGATTGTCCTTATTCGTTTCATCCTTTGCACAAGCTACAATTACGAATAAGGACAGAGTGCATATTAGTATTGCAGACCTTTTAAAAACTTTCATTTCTTCCCCTCCTTCTAGAAAAGTACCATTATTTTGTATACGCTTGGAGGGATGATTGGTTTCTAAGGCTTTGGACATAATTTGTCTTTTGGCATTTAGGTGCATATTCCCATCTCACTAATTCTTGTTAGATAGAAAAAGATGATCTCTACACAGGATGAGATCATCTTTTATGAGAAAATATTTTTTGTTTTATACTAACCAAATATTTGACTACCCTTTTTAGGATGGTTGTGTTACTAACGTACGCTTTAAAAATTCCCTCGTACGAATTTGTGTCGGGTTATGGAAAATTTGGTCTGGAGTTCCTTCTTCCGCAATAACTCCTTTGTCCATAAAGATAACCCGATCAGATACTTCCTTCGCAAATTCCATTTCATGTGTTACGATAATCATCGTTTGACCGGAATTCGCTAGGTCTTTCATGACTTTTAGTACTTCTCCCACCATTTCTGGATCAAGAGCGGAAGTAGGCTCATCAAACAACATGACATCTGGACTCATCGATAGGGCTCTCGCAATTGCAACACGCTGCTTTTGACCACCAGATAGCTGCTTTGGCTTTGCATTAATATACTTATCCATCCCAACAACTTTTAAGTAATGCATGGCCATCTTTTCTGCCTCTTCTTTGGATCGTTTTAACACCTTTACCTGTCCCACTACACAATTTTTAAGGACATTGTGATTATTAAACAAGTTAAATTGTTGAAATACCATCCCTAGATGCTTTCGATAATCTGCAACATTAAGATTGTTATCCAATATATTTTCAGCATGGTAAAATATTTGTCCACCGCTTGCCTTTTCTAATAAATTTATACAACGAAGAAGCGTAGATTTACCAGATCCAGAGGAACCAATGATGGAAACAACTTCTCCTTTATTTACTGAGAAATTAATGTCTCTAAGTACTTCATGCGTTCCATAGGATTTGTTCAGATGCTGAATATTAATGATCTGTTCCATATTTCTTCACCTTCTTCCATTATTTTTTATCTAATTCTAGCTGTGTATCATTTCCGATGATCGTATAATTATCTGATCCATCTAATTTTTTCTCCATATACAGCAATATTCTCGTTACAATAAAAGTCATCACGAAATAAATCATACAAGCTACAAAAAACGATTCAAAATATCTAAAGTTATTTCCTGAAATTGATTTTGTTACAAAATATAATTCCGTAACGGAAATTACATTTAATACAGATGTATCTTTAATATTAATGACGAATTGATTTCCCGTTGCTGGCAAGATATTTCGAATAACCTGTGGTAACACAACATTCCACATCGTTTGTATATGATTCATTCCAATTGCATGAGCCGCTTCAAACTGTCCCTTATCAACGGAAACAATCCCACCGCGAACAATTTCTGCCATATATGCTCCTGTATTAATGGATACTACAATAATGGCCGCAGTGAGAACATCCATATTTATACCAAATGCTAGTGCGGAACCATAAAAGATAACCATCGCTTGGACAATCATCGGTGTTCCACGGAAAAATTCAATATAGATAGACAGAATTATATTGATTACTTTTAAAATGACTTTTTTTACTGCTCGTTCCGGTGTCGGGATGGTGCGAATAACACCGGCAACCAATCCAATTGCTGCTCCAATAATGGTTCCGATTAGCGCAATTAAAAGCGTTACGCCAGCACCACGAAGAAACATAGGCCAGTTCTCTGAAATTATTTTAATGATCCACTCAAGACTCATCTTTTCTCCTCACTTACTTGATAAAACCGGCTGTATATAGACATACAGCCGGTTTTTATCCTTTTTTATTCTGCTGCAGGTTGATTATTAATAGCATTATCCATCATGCTAGTACGTTCTTCTTCTGGAATATCTGCTAAGACTTTATTAATCTTCTCTGTTAAGTCACTGCCCTTTTGAAGACCAACAGCGGTAGTTGTCTCCTCTTCTGAAGTTTTAAATCCATCATTAAATTCAATCATTACAAACTTATCATTTGCAGTTGAAGCACTAACCCCTTCAGGACGTTCAGACACATATCCATCAATAACTCCTGATTCTAGTGCTACTCTCATTGCAGGGAAGTTATCCATTGCCGTCTTTTTTTCTACACCATTAATTTGATCAATAACAGAATAATGGAATGTATTCAACTGAGCTGTAATTTTTGCCCCTTTAAAATCCTGGATAGATGTAGCATTTTCAAACTTACTACCTCTTTTTACTACCATTACTAAATTTGATGTATAGTAATTATCTGAAAAATCTATTGTTTCTTTTCTTTTTTCCGTTGGTGACATCCCAGCGATGATAGCATCAATTTTTCCTGAAACTAATCCTGGTACTAAACCATCCCACTCCGTTTTTACTATGACTAATTCTTTTCCTAAACCTTCTGCTACTTTTTTAGCAATCTCTACATCATAGCCCCCAGCATATTCTGAAGAGCCTTTAATTTTCACAGCACCATTGGAATCATCATTTTGCGTCCAGTTAAACGGGGCATATCCTGCCTCCATCCCTACTTCAAATGTATTATCCTCTTTCGAACCAGAAGCTGAATCGCTGCTTGACCCACATCCAGCTAATAAAAGCATTGCTGATACTAGTAAAACTATAAATAATGTGAACTTGTTTCTCATGATGTCTTTCCTCCTGTTTTTCTATTATTCTACTAAAACAAAAAAACGACCTGAGATAAACTCAGGTCGTAGTATATGCGATAGCCCTAAAGTCCTCTCTTTTATCCCAAATGAGATAGCACAACTCAATAAACTAGGCGTTTATTGAGACAGTCCTGCAGCTCTTAACTACAGACCCAGCATGTAATACCGAGAATATTACAAACTTCGGCGACATTTCCTTCTCCTTAGTATCAAAGCTTCTCAAACTCCACTAAAGACTGTTAAATATCGCGCCTCTACCTCACTGTAAAAAAAGTGAGGTCTTATTCAATTAGTTTTAATAGTACCGTATTTTGTCGATATTCGTCAACTTGTTTTTTGATATATATATTTCTTATGAATTTTTAGTGAACCTTTCCTCTTTTTTCAATGTAAAAAGGGATTGACCACTTATTTATGTTCAATCCCTTTTGATTATTATTTAGCTTTTTTAGAAACTCTTACTACATTAAAGATACTGGCTGCTAAGCCGCCCCATAGGATGACCATTCCAACTATCATCATGGTTATCGCGCTACCTGACATTTTAAACAACCTCCTTATTCTTAGCTAGAGCATTAGTTTTCCATTTTTTGAAGGATAATAGAACCCCGATAATAATGCTCAAAGCAACTACAAGTACACCTGCATACAAAATTAATTTTGTGGGATATTCTCCGTAATTTTCCTTTAGGTTCTGGCGAATGTTGTCTACCATCATGTAAAGAAGAACAAGAGGAGTTACAACACTTAAGCAGAACTTCCACCATGCACCGATACGTATATCAGAAATAGCATTCGTATGAGACTGTAGTCCATTTAATCCTTTAAATAACCATGCAATCAAGATGACTTCTACTAATCCAGCAGTAACAATTCCAAAATTATTTATGAAGTAGTCAACCACATCAAGTAAATATAATCCGCCATTTGTTGCAAAAAGCAAAGAGATTACAGTTGCTACTAGCCCACTTGTTAGTACCGCTTTTGTCCGTGATACATTGAACTTCTCCTGAACTCCTGCAATAAAGGTCTCCACGATAGAAATAAGTGATGTCATACCTGCAAAAACAAGAGAAAGGAAGAATAATACCCCAAATAGACCATTCATTCCAGGGAACTCATTGATGATACTAGGGAAGACTACAAATGCTAATCCGATCCCACTACTTACTACTTCTTCAACAGCAACACCTTGTTGGTTTGCCATAAAGCCTAGTGCAGCAAACACACCAATACCTGCCAATAATTCAAATCCAGAATTTGCAAATGCAGTAATAAAAGCATTATTATTAATATCCGATTTTTTCGGTAGATAGCTAGAATAAGTGATCATAATAGCAAATCCAATCGATAAAGAGAAGAAAATTTGCCCATATGCTGCAATCCATACCTTGCCGTCAAGAATCATTTCCCAGTTTGGCTTGAAAAATGCATTTAATCCTTGCGTCGCTCCCTCAAGAGTTAAAGCACGAATTACGATTACTAAAAACATAACAATAAGGATAGGAAGGAAAATCTTATTTAATCTTTCAATCCCTTTTGAAACTCCACGATATAAAACAAAGAGAGCAACTGCCCATACACAAAGTACTGGAAGAACAATACCAGGAACTAGTCCACCTATTGTACCAGGTTCATCCGCTATCTTTAAAACACTATTAAAAAAGAAACTTTCAGGGTCTGAACCCCATTGTGTCCCAAATGAATATATCGTAAATTTAATAGCCCATGCGACAATGACTGCATAATAAGTACAGATGACAAAAGCAATTAATAATTGCCACCAGCCAAGCCATTCTGCTTTTTTATTTAAACGGAATAATGATAGTGGTGCTGAACCACGATATTTTTGACCGATTGTGAATTCTAAAATCAATATTGGAATACCAGCTGTTATAATTGCAAATAAATAAGGCAAGAAAAAAGCTCCGCCACCGTTTTCATATGCAACTGCTGGAAACCTCCAAATATTTCCTAAACCAACCGCAGACCCTACGGCTGCTAAGATAAAGCCATACCGTGATCCCCATTGTTGACGTTGTTCCATAAGATGACCTCCGATTAATCACTGTTTTAAAAAGATTCAGATAATTTTTCACATTCTATTAATATATCATTATTTTTTGAAATGTCAAACTATTTATTGGGTTTTTTGTCGATTTTTGTTTTTAGTTTTTATAGATTACATTTCTTCTATGTTTTTTATGAAACATTCTTTTTTCTCCTAGCAAAAAAGGAAGAAGCGAGGTTGTCCTCCTTCTTCCTTTTTCCTATTTGTACTACTTATTCATTGAATGAAGAAAGTCTCCTAACAAACTATCTAGATCATTTTCTATGTCGTCTTCTTTTTCATCCTCTTCTACCGCTATTGATTGATTATGTGTTGCTTTCTCCCAATCAAAATTATCTAAATCATCCATGTTATCTATCTCTTCGACAACAGCTGTTTCCTCAATTGCATGCAAGTAGTCATCCGCTTGAGAAGCTACGTTAATGGAAACCTGTTCGCTTGTGCTTTCCTCTTGCAAATACAAGGCCTCATTTATATCTAAAGAGTTGCTATTTAAGGATGCAAGTAAAGCTGTTGAACGAACGGGATCCTTTAAAAGTTGGTATATAATTGCACCTAGTAAAGCCTCAGAATGCTCGTGCTTTAACCAATTCCGCTGTGATTTACTCAATTTATGGGGAAGAGGGATCGTGATCGTTTCCCGTTCCTTCGAAAAGGATTGACCAACCCCTTGTAGCACAAACTCAGCAATTTTGCTCGAAAAATTCCTTCTTTCGACTTCCTTAAGCTTTTGTAAATGGTTTAAAAGATGATCAGGAGTATCAGAAGGGACCCGAAATGAAATAGCTTGTCCTCTCTTAATTCCATTTGAACTAGAGCTTTTCATATCATCACCCTATTAATTTTTCACAGGTTCTTGTTGTGGTTTAGGCTTCTCCGACTTTCTTACAAAATCGGTAATGAGCTTATAATAAGCATTTGCCATCATCCAAATACTCTCTTTCTCATCTTCAAAGAATTCAATGTTATAGCCATCTAAATTATTATTTAATGTTTTAATGTACTCTTTTAATACATTTGCTCCTCCACCAACAAAATAACAAATTTCTGTCTGGGAATTCTTCTGCCATACATTACGCAATAATCGATATTGCTTTTTCGCTAGTTCAAGTAAGATACGATCAGTAATATCATGAACACTTGTCCGACTTCCTTTAACCATGATGTGGTTCCTGTCATTTTTTCTCGTAATAATTTCCACCACATCTCGACGACTGTCTAATTCAATACCGTGTTTGGATCTAATTTCTTCCCTTATTGACTCTAATGATTCCGATACGCCAAGATTAAACCCTTGCGCCTTATCGTCGTCAACATTTCGATTCTTAATAACAGCGATATCTGTAGATAAACCACCTATATCCTGAATAATAATCCGTTTATCTATTAAATCTTTATTAATAATTTTTAAATGATTATCCATTACAAGATTGATGTATGCTGCAAATCCTTCAGGATAAATCTTTACTTCATTAAATTTAATATTTACTTTCAATCCTTGATATTTAGGTGTGACAAGAAATTCCACTTGATGGACAGAACCAACTAACTTGGAGCGGTATCCAGCGTCCTTCCCTTCCTTTACTTCACGAAGAGGAAGACCTGTTCCAAGCGTATAATTTGCATCAATCACATTTTTCATCCTTGGAAAAGAATTCGCATTTTTCTCATTAACAGCATCTAATGCCAATGTGGCAAAAAGCATAACCAATGTTTGGTCTTCTTCCGATTTAGCACTTCCTGGATCTAATTCCGTTGCACTGCTACTCTTTGTTGCCAAATGCCCTACACGATAGATAGCATTATTTTCTTTTAACGCAGGTGAATGAACCTTAATATGTATTCCTTCTAGAGGATTTTTATTATCCAATTCTTCTATCCCTATTACAGGACGATCTTCCGTATCTCTTGCCATAATATTAGGAATATTCAATTCGTACTCTAATTCCCCAAAGATTGCCTTAATGGAATCATTACCAACATCAACAGCCGCAATTCTAGAGCCCATCTTCTCATCATTCCTTTTCATTTAATTTAATAAAAGCTTAACCAGTGAATCTCTTATTTCTAATTAAAGGCTATAGGAGATTACTAGATTAATCAATACGCTTTACCCAAAAAACATGCAACTGTAAACATCTCGTAAACTATGCATATTTGTCTACATTTTTGTAATCTTTGAATACAAATGTGTATACATCGCGTATTTTCAGAGTATATACACGTTCGTTTACAAGTAAACATATTTGTATACGTAATGTTTACTTTTTGTATACTTGTAAATATTTTTGTTTACAAGTATTTTTTTAGAATATCTCCACTGCTTCATCAAGATGAAAATGGAAGTGCTTAGCAATTCTTATTTCCATAGATTCGATAGAAAAAGATTTAATAGACTTTTATTTATTGAAGTAGTATCCCTGTTCAAGATCCGAGATGAGAGTGGGTTGTATAGGCTGCCACCCTAAGAGTTCCCTTGTCTGCGCGCTTGACCGAGGGATATCGAGACCAGCAAGGGTATAGGTTGCTCTCTTTCGGAACTACAGGATGTAGATACAAATACTCGTACTAATGAACAAGTAATGGAATGGATTTTCCAAAAGATACAGGAGATTGAACGTAAGAAAGAAGAATACGATCAAATGCTAAATACTCTCCACTTCATGTTGGAATACAGGGTAGCATTGAAGAATGACCCAATAAAGGCTCAATCTATGTTAAAGGGACAACATTCTGATTAAGTCAGGCTTTCGTTTGACTTTGATTTTTTTACAAAGTTAAATTGCAATTTTATTAACGTTTTTCTCCTTAAAAAATTTATGCCTTCTTTTAACATAAAAAATCCGAACGAGTGGATATTTCATCGTTCGGGTAATAGTTTTATACTATTTAACAAGATTCATCTTTAAATCTTCCAGCATAAATCTAATAACATCAAAATTGCGTTCATATTCCTGTTCATCTCGTCTCGCATTCACTGCGATTAACGGTATATCTTGCTCAAACTTAGAGCCGTGTGTTCGAACTGTAACTACCAGCTCTTCATCCTCTAGTTCTCCAAACGCTACTTCTTTTGTTCCAAAAACAACGAAGTCACCTATCCGACTATCTGGTAAACTTAATTGCTCAACTGCCTCGTCACGTGTATAAATACTTTCAATAAATGAATAAGACTTAAGATGCTGATAAATAGATTCCTTTTCATTTTGATTTTTTGCATAAACGTAAACGGCGCAACCTTCTTGGTAGATGTGGTTTTCGAGATAACGATCTTTTAATGGCAACATACAAACTGTATCAAATGATGAATGGTCCATTTTTTTCTGTAAATCGATCAATAATGATTTTGTGGTCATTCCATGATCAGCTGTTATGTAGATTTCTCGGTCTGGATCTAACTCATAGATTTTCCCGATCCAATAATCAATGCTTTCCATCTGCTTTTTAGCAATTTCATGATCAGGGTTGTAGTTATGCATCGTATAATCATTTGTCGTACAATAAATAAAATCAGGGTTATCCTTCCGAATTAAATTGTAACATGCTTCCATAATCCATTCATTAGCTTCTGGTGTTGCAACATATGGTGGCATTTCCATATCCAAATGTTTAACCAGATTTTCCTCAGGATGCTCAGCACTCAGTCCGAAGCTCACATTATCACCAAACACCTGTAACACTTTCCCCTTTACCACAAGCAAAGCAGTACTTTTCCCTTCCTTTGCATAGGCATCCAAAATCGTTTCTTTATCTAAAAAGCCTTTCCCTTCAATAAAACCTTGCTCCTCTGTCTCAGGATTGTAATAATAATTCCCTGTTACCTGATGTTCAATTGGTAATGAACCAGTCAGGATTGTTGCATGATTAACATTTGTAACGGATGGAAGAGCCGATTTTACATTTTTAAAGAAACCTTGATTAGCCAATTGGCCTATATTATTTGTTACCCCTTGTTGCAGATACTCGTGTGCACATCCATCTATTACGATAACAATTGCTTTTTTTGACATTTTCATTCTCTCCTCATTTTCTAGAATTCTATTAAATAATTTTTTGTCTTAATTTCCCAGAAATAAAATCTGTAACTGTTACCATCAAAATAATGACTAAAATAATCATAAAGGCCTCATTGTATCTGAATAATCTCATTGCTGTATTTAGCTCAAAACCAAGCCCACCTGCACCAACTAAGCCAAGAACGGTTGCATGACGAACATTTGATTCCAGTCTATACAGCGTATAAGTAATTGTTTCTGGCAAGATTTGTGGGATAATGGACCAACGCAATACAGTTAGTAATTTGACACCAGTGCTTTCAATCGCTTCTCTTGGACCAGCATCAATATTTTCAATCGCTTCTGCATAAAGCTTTCCAAGCTCTCCGCATGAATAAACAGCGAGTGCCAAAACACCTGGAAAGGAACCTAACCCTACTGCTGCAACAAAAATTAATGCCCAAATTAAATCTGGTATAGAACGCAGCGTATTTAAGATCAAGCGGCATACATAATACACAATTGGATTTGATCCAAATAAGTTTTTTGCGGCTCCCATAGCAAGGAGGGTACTGAAAAATACAGAAATTAATGTACCCCAGAGAGCAACTTCGAGCGTAACTATCATCGGGCGAAATAAGCCTGTAAGCATGGAGACATCTGGTGGTAGCATGTTTCCTAATAAATGTAATAGGGAAGGAATTCCTTCAATAAATGCTCCTATACTTATCCCTAAATCATTGGCAGTCCATAGTAAGACAATAATCGATATAAAAGTGATTCCAATCATTTTAGGGAGTTTTGGATTAAATGATGGATTTTTCATTTGTAGCACTTTTCTCATACCTTTTCTCCAATCCATCGAGATTGTCATAAATTTTCTTTAAATCCAAATCTGTTATTTTTGCTTCGATTTTATCGACCACTATTTTCCCATTGGCAAAACCAATGATTCGCTTCCCGAATTCACGGGACAAATTGATTTGATGTAAACTTACGACGATAGTAATATTCTCTGTTTCATTAATTTCTTTCAAAATCCCCATGATTTCGGCAGCTGTTATTGGATCTAAACTTGCTACCGGCTCATCTGCTAAAATTATTTCTGGCTTCTGAGCTAACGCCCGGGCAATCCCCACTCTCTGCTTTTGACCACCACTCAATTGATCAGCACGTTTATGCGCAAAATCCGCTAAACCTACCTTTTCCAGTTGATCCATTGCAAACTGCTTTTCTTTTTCAGTAAAAATGCCTAGTAGTCCTCTTCCAAATGGAATTTTATATAACATGCCACATAAAACATTTTCAAGAACGCTCAATCTATTCACTAAATTGTAATGCTGAAAAACCATAGCAATTTTATTTCGTATTTTCCTTAATTCTCTTGCTCTATAAATCAACTTTTCACCCTCAATGTAAATTTCACCTTGCTGAGGACAGATAAAACCATTCATCGTTCTTAAAAAGGTAGATTTACCTGCCCCGCTTCGACCTAAAATCGTGCAAAACTCACCTTTATCTACATGAAAATTAACTTGATTTAAAACTGGCTTCCTATTTTCTTTATAAGCATGTGTTATGTTTTTCACCTGAATTGCAGGGATTTGATTGTTCATGCTATGTATCTCCATCCTTCATTTCGTTATTAAGAGCGTCAAAATAGTCTCTAGATAGTTATTCAAACGATGGTTCCACTCCTGCTTCTTTAAATGCTTCTCGAACAATATCATAATCACTATCGCTAACTTTCTTAAACGCACCGTATCCTGTGCCGGCTAATGCCTTTGTAATACCTTCTTTGTCATTAATTGCCTCAAGTAGCTTTTTCTTTACCTCTTCTGAAAGATCCGTGCGATAAGCCATTAAATCATTAGGAATTTCCATCGATTTTGCTATCACGCGTATATCCTCCTCTTTGACTAGACCTGACTCATAAAAACCTTCTAATAAACGACTTGATACAGTGGCACCATCCAAAGTGCCATTTGCGACTGAAAGTGCACTTGCATCATGACTTCCTGAATAGGTTACATTCGCAAAATCCTTTTTGGGATTTAGTCCTTCTTGAATAAGCTGATAGTTTCCAAAAATATTTCCCGATGTTGAAGCTGGATCTGTGAAGGCAAAGTTTTTCCCTTTAAGGTCCTCTACTGTTTGAATATCAGATTTGCTGTTTACGATTACCCAGCTTTGATAAGGGGAGGCTCCTTCTTCCTGTGTTGCTTGTGCAAATGCTTCAATATCCGCTTCCGTGATTTCTTTAGCTAATAAATACTCAGTCGGCCCAAACCAGGTGACGTCCAATTTCCCAGAATTTATCGCTTCTACAACAGCTGTGTAATCGGCCCCTACAAATAATTCAAATTTGTATCCTGTTTTCTCCTCCATATGTTCTTTAAAAGCTTCATATTGCCTTAGGATTTCTGCTGAATCTTCCTGTGGTGATAACCCCATTCTTATCGTAACTTGGGAATTCTCATCTAACTTTGCTTCTGTTTTAGAAGAGCAGCCTGCCAAGATAATCAACATTAAAATGGATAGCATAACAAACCACGAATGGACTCGTTTCATCTTTTTTTCACCTCGATTATTTAATTTCTTTCTAACTAGTCCAAGTATAAAATTTCAATATTCGCGGTTAATTAAATCAGTGTAAATATGGAGTAAAAGGGTTTGTTTTTTTTAATAACTCATATAGAATTTATTAATAAGCAAATAGAAGATTAAGAATTAACAAAAAATAAGTTAAGTTATTAACAAACTACTATTTATAAGGGGAATATATTGTGGATTTTAAACAATTAGAAACTTTTCAAAAGGTCATCGAAAAAGGGAGCTACTCGGACGCAGCAAAAGCACTTTTTGTGAGCCAACCAACCATTAGCACACGCTTACAGGCTCTTCAAGATGAACTTGATGTACAGCTTTTAGTCAATAATGGAAGAAAAGTAGAATTAACCTTCTCTGGTTCAGTCTTTCTAGACTATGTAAATGAAATTATGCAACTTAAGGATGATGCTTTAAAAACAATAAGTAAAACAAAAGGATTATCCTTTAATAACCTGCATATTAGTACAACATCAATCGGTACATATATCATTCCACATATCTCTACTGCTTTTCAAAAGTCGCACCCAGGGGTTCGTCTTTCTCTATCATTTAGTAATGCAACTTCTGCAATTAAGCAGCTTTTTGAAAAAAATACGGATATCGTCGTATCACCAGCAACTTTAAAAAACAACAAACTCATTTCCACTGTCGTTGGCCATGACTCGCTCGTTCTCGTTGCAAGTACCAATCACCCATTAGCTAAAAGTAATGATAGTATCGATATTAAAGAGCTAAAAAGACACCAATTTATAATCCGTGAAGAAGGATCTGACACGAGAAAACACTTTCAAACATGGTGTGAAACAAATAACTTCCACCCAATAGATCTCATAGAAATGGATCAATCGGAAGCTATAAAAATAGCTGTTTCAAATAATTTAGGCCTAGCACTTATGTCTAAATTCATTATTGAAAATGATTCCAAATCTGATCACTTTAAAATATTGAACGTAAAAGGATTACCAATCCATCGTCCAATTCAAGTGTTTATGCTCGCAGACCAAGAAAAAAATCAGTTAAGACAATCATTTATCCGGTTTTTGAGGGAACGGTTAGGTGGCTAAATACATCAAGTTGCAGGGAAATTATTATTCTATTGTTTAGGTATCACTCTTTACAAACTAGACGGGGTGTGCCACTACCCCCTAATATACAGAACCTATACAGATTCTTTACATTAAATTATGAATGAAGGAACACATGCCAAATATAATGAAAAGAGATTACATATTTTCAAAGGGGGTCTCTTCGGAGAATTCCAACGATAACTACGACTATCAATCGTACATTGGTTTAAGCCCGAAAAAGTTTTTCTATAGTCATGAGTTTGTCAAAACAAAGATAAGGAGTGATTGTATGGATACGAGTTCTCACATCATTATGGGTTTAGGATTAGCTGCCCTTGCTCAAATTGACCCCGTCATCGCTAATGATTCTACTCTTTCACAGGCTGTCTTGTTCGGTACTGTAATTGGTTCAAATGCCCCTGATTTTGACTTCATCTATCGAATGAAAGGCAAAGGCAGCTATATCCGAAATCACCGAGCCATGTCTCATTCCTTACTGGCATTGCCACTATGGAGCGTCGCCGTTTCAGGTATTATTTATTCCTTCTTTCCAACATCATCCTTTCTCCATTTATTTTTATGGACATTCCTAGCTGTAATTCTCCATGTATTTTTTGATTTATTTAATGTACATGGAACCCAAGTTTTACTTCCCTTCTCCAAAAAATGGATTGCGTTTGATTCAATCCCCTTAGTGGATCCTATTATTTTATCTGTACATTTGCTTGGTTTTTGCCTGATTCCTTTTTTCGAAATGGGTAAAATGTTTTTCATCTTATACATTTTTATTTTCCTTTACCTTGCTGCCCGTACTGCAGCAACATTAATAACAAAGCGAACATTATATCTCTATTTTAGAAATTCCACCCGAATTAAATTAATCCCACGTGCTTCCTTATTTCAATGGGACGTAATTATTGAGACTAAGGAAGATTTTTTATTTGGTGTCTATTCAAAAGGCAGCCTACTAATCGAACATTCTCTTTTAAAGAAAATAGATTTTCCTGAATTAGTATCTGACAGCAAAAGTCATCCTTTTGTTTCTGATTTTCTTTCTAGTACCCAATATGCTTATCCATTTGTTCAAACTAGAAAAAATGGCTATTTAATCTACTGGAAAGACCTTCGTTTTCGTACTAATAAGTTTTTCCCTAATCTAGCCATTATCGCTGTATCGTCTGATCACAAAATGATGAATTGTTTTATCGGTACACTATACTCCCTAAAACAATATAAGCAAGTCATAAGACAATTGAAAAATACTGTAATCTTAAAAAAGGGCTGATTTTATGGAAAAGAAATTACTGATTATTTCTTCTGATATTACAGGGCATGGTCATAAAAGTATTACCGAATCTCTATGTGAGAAAGTCCAAACTCAGGAAGTGAAGATCTTTGTAGTCGACGGATTCGCACTTGGTAAACGATTGCTTTTAAAAATCGGCCAATCCTATGGTCCCATCACAAGAAATTCGGAAAATCTATGGAAAATGATTTGGAAACTATCTGCTATGAAACCTCACTTAGTCGACACTTTTATTGAATCACTGATAAGAGATAACTTTCTAAAATTACTGAAAGAAATACAGCCAGATATCATCTTATCTGTTCATCCAAATTTTAATGGCTCCATCTTAAATATTTTGGAAAAACAAAATATCAATATCCCTTTCTTTACTCTAATTGCCGATCTTGTTAACATTTTTCCACTTTGGGCAGACAAAAGGGCAAAATATATTATTAGCCCAACTTTTGAAGCGCAAAATAAATGTATTGAATTTGGAATTCCAGATGAGAAAATAAAGGTTTCTGGTTTTCCAGTCCGTTCTCGATTTTTTCCTAAGAACTATAATCAACGAAAATTCTATAACAAGGGGCAATCTTTAACATGCTTGATTATGAGCGGTGGTGAAGGTGTAGGAAATATGAAGAAAATAGCAGAAAATCTCCTAAATCATTTTGATTGCAAAGTCAAAATAGTATCAGGGAAAAATATGAAGCTAAAAACGAAGCTAGAAATGTCCCTTAAGGCCAAATATGGTGATCGAGTTGAAATTTATGGTTTTACTCAAAATATTCAAGATTTAATGCTTACATCTGATATTGCCTTTACTAGAGGGAGCCCCAATGTCATGTTCGAAGCAATAGCTACCAATACACCACTAATCATAACGGGCGCCTTGCCAGGACAGGAAGAGCATAATCCAACTTTCGCCGAAAATTTCAATTTAGGAGTCGTATGCAAAAATCCAAAGGAAATCAAATATACCATAACGGATTTACTCGAAAATGAAGGAAAAAAACTAAATGATATGATAATTAGTCAACGGAATTTTATCAATACAAATGCAGCGGAGGATATTCTACAATTCATTCTAGAGGTTGGCGAGCCTTATCACGAAGATGCAAAAGAAATACTATCTTAAACAAGAAGCTAACTTAAAATGGCCTTGATAAACGACTTTTTAAGTTAGCCCTTTTTCCTATATAATGAAAACGCAGCATCTAACAAATTATTAGTCAAATAGTGTGCATTAATATATTCTTAATAACAAATTCTGGTCTTTCTTCGGTAATTAAATGGCCCGTTTTTTCATACGTAATTAACTGAGCATCCGGTAAATCACTAACTAGTCGTTGACCAATCTCCACAGGAACTACTCTATCTTCTTCTCCCCATATCAATAATGTTGGAACATGAATATCCTGAAGCTGTTGTGGTAGCAAATCCCCCTCACGATGACGTAGTAGTCGAATTAATGCCTTATAAAATCCTTTTTCATTTAACGGTTTTCCAAATTCTTGAATCAATTCTTCATTGATCAATGTATGGTCAAAAAAGACATTTCTTAAGTGAAATTTGACATCCTTTCTTCGAATATAATAATGTACCAATTTATCAAAGTAAGGTAGATAAGAAGTAAGAATAAGCAGCTTTTTTGACCGCTTTAAATAGCCTGAACTACATAACAAAACGAGTTTATTAACTTTCTCAGGAGCCATTAGTGCCATATGGAGAGCAATTTGACCTCCCATTGAGTGAGCAACAATATGAGTATTAGAGTAGCCAAAGTGATGGATACATTCTATCATTAGCTTCGCATAGTTTTGAAAGCTATATATAAAGGAAGTAGATTTCTCACTTTTTCCAAAGCCAGGAAGATCAACAGCGATAACGGAATATTGTTTCTCTAAAAACGGGATAATACGCCGAAATGTATAGGTTGACGAGGCAAAACCGTGGATGAGAAGAATCGGTGGTTTATCATTTAATATATATTCACAGTACAAGTTAATACCAGCTACTTTAAGGTAGGTTTGATTTAATCCATTACCAGTCAATATCCTCTACTCCTCCACAAATTAATTATTTTGTTTTATTATTAATCAATTTGGTCTGGAGAATACAGAGAATAGATTATTTTATTCCGCTTTATAGCACAAAAAAACACTCATACTTTTCCTATTATTGCACCGCAACTCTAGAAATGTCACAGTTGCTACAGTATGATTCGAAGTATTCATGGCTTGTTATCCTTTATCAACAAAAATAAAAGGGATATCATGTTATCCCTTTTATTTTTCGCTATCTTACTTATGATACTAAACTTATACTTTACTAAAAGTATCAGGGTCAGCAAACATACGTTGGTCCTGATTTAGTGCATTTATTTTATCCATATCCTCATCGGAAAGTTCAAAGTCAAAGACATCCGCATTTTCAGCAATGCGGTGTGGCTTAACTGACTTTGGAATCGTCACTACTCCCGTTTGGATGTCCCAGCGGATAATAATTTGAGCCGTTGATTTATTGTATTTTTTTGCAATTTCAACCAAAGTTGGTTCTTCAAGCAGACCTCCCTGCATTAATGGAGACCATGCTTCAAGCTGGATACTATGTTTTTTACAAAAATCATGTAATTCTCGCTGATTAAAACGTGGATGATATTCTACTTGGTTGACCATCGGTACAATTTCACCCTTTGCAATAACCTCTTCCAGGTGATGAACTTTAAAATTACTTACCCCAATGGCACGAACACGTCCATCTTTATAAAGTTTCTCAAGAGCTTTCCATGTTTCTACAAATTTCCCTTGAGAAGGAAGAGGCCAGTGAATTAAATAAAGGTCCAGATAATCTAGCCCCAATTTTTCCATGCTAACATCAAAAGCGGCTAATGTTGCTTCATAACCTTGATCAGCATTCCAAACTTTTGTTGTAATAAATAGTTCCTCACGGGGGACATTTGATTCCGTAATGGCTTTACCTACACCCTCTTCGTTTTTATAAACAGCAGCAGTATCGATGCTTCGATAGCCAGCTTCAAGAGCAGCTTTAACTGAATTTACAACTTCTTCTCCGTCCTTTACTAGAAAAACGCCTAAGCCTAGCCACGGCATTTCGACACCATTATGCAAAGTAGTAGTACTTTTAAGACTAGAAATCATCGATTCTCTCTCCTTATTATTATAGTAATTACATCTTTACGTAATCTCTCCACTTATGAACAGGCTTCCAATTTAATAATTTTTTCGCCTTTTCATTGTTTAATAATGGCGCAAATCCTGATAAATCTTTATGGAAATCCGTTACAGTTGGATAGCATGTTTCCATTAACTGTTTGCTTTCAATGTCCATACTTGTTTCATCTGCCCCGATATTAAGAGCAACAGATCCAAGTCCTTCTGTCTCAACAGCTAATCGATAGGCTGTCGCTGCATCTCGTGTATCAATATAACTCCACAATATCGTTTTTCGTTGCTCAGGATTATGAATAAAGCCTGGGAAATTCTCATACTTTTCAGGAGAGATAACATTTCCTAGACGAAAGGATACTACCTGCATCCCCGTTCTTCGGTGAATCATATCAGCTGTTTTCTCATTGACAATCTTCGACAATCCATAGCTCTCTTCCGGCAATTGTGGGTGATCTTCATCTATTGGCACATATTGCGGTGTTAAATTTTGCTTTGAAAAACAAATACCATAGGAGGACTCACTTGAAGAGATTACCGCTTTTTTTATTCCTAGATTCCCTGCTGCCTCTAAAATGTTATATGTAGACATTACATTATTTTCAAAGGGCACTTCATTTGGATGGGAGTAAGCAACCGGAATTGCCGCAAGATGAACAACAGCATCGGCATCAGCTAATACCCCATATACTTCACCAAGATTTGTTAAGTCTGTTATTACTGTTCTGCAAAGCGCTTCTTTAGGATACTGCCTATCCGCATTAATAACTTCATAGCCATGATCTAAAAACTCTTTTATAACATCTCGACCAAGTAGACCACTTCCACCTGTTATAACTACCTTTTTCTTCATCTAGTATCCTCCTAATCTACTTGATAGGACAACAAATTTCGTGGTACCTAAATGGAAATTTGTGTTTTACCTATACTTTGTTTATCGTATAAACTAAGTATAGGTAAAACGTTTCCAATTTTCAAATAAATAGCTTCTACTCAGACAAAAAAAGTTTGGAGGAAATGAACCATGATTTCATTCAGTATTATCGGTGGTGCGAGTTTTCGGGCTCAATATTATTTGAGAATTGCCCAGGCTCTACCCGAGCAATTTCGTGTAAGCGGAATGGTTGTGAGAAATGAGGAGAAAAGAAAATTTCTAGAACAAAAGTGGAATATTCCTACTTACAGCAATTTGCCTCAACTCTTGGAAAAAGAAAATCCTGATTTTGTCGTATTATCCGTAAGTGGTTCAGCACTTCCTGACTTTATGCTTCAATTGGGAGAGCTTGGTATCCCGGTATTAGCAGAAACGCCTCCTGCTCCATCAATAGAGGCATTAGTAACCCTTCACGAAAAACTTACTTGTAGAGGGGCTAAAGTTCAAATCGCTGAACAATATCATTTACATCCTATACAGCAGGCGAGGCTATCCCTTATTAAGTCTAGGAAATTAGGAAATGTTACACAGGCCTCTGTTTCCATTTCTCATTTTTATCATGGAGTAAGCTTGATAAGAAAGATGCTTGGAATTGGTTTTGAGAATGCAAGTATTAGAGGAATGAGGTTTGAAGCTCCCATCGTATCTGGCCCAGATCGAAGTGGCCCTCCAAAGGAAGAAAAAATCATTTTGGCTGAGCGCGACTTGGCTTGGCTTGAATTTGAAGGAAAACTAGGAATATATGACTTTACAAAAGATCAGCATCGTTCCTGGATTCGTTCCAATCATGTATCAGTACGTGGAGACCATGGGGAAATATTCGATAATCGTTTGGCAGCGTTGAGCGACTATTCAACACCTGCTTTCTTGGATTTAAAGCGGATTAACAAAGGAGAAGAAGAAAACCAAGAAGGATACTACCTAGCAGGCATCATGGCAGGTGAAAGATGGATTTATCGGAATCCTTTTATTCCTGCAAGACTCTATGATGATGAAATCGCCATCGCTTCTTGCTTGCAAAAAATGGGGAAATATATAGCAGGTGGTCCAAGCTTTTATAGCCTTGCTGAAGCCTCACAAGATCAATACCTGGGGCTAATGATGGAAAAGGCTATCCTTTCTCAGGAAATAGTTAAGACTGTTCGCCAACCATGGGCTGAAGGATAATGGGATTGGTTAACAGGACGGTTTGGTACTGGACTGTATGATTGATTGAAGATTTGAATGTTCCTCATTTCTTATACCATTCGAACTGCTGGCGATTTGGGAGATTAAGAAAAAATAGGGTAACAATAAAAACACACTGTAATTATTTGTAAGTTACATAATCTCCTATTTTCCAAGGGATTATATAGAAAGATTGTTATCTATTCGCAACAACAAAAAGAATGATACATGTCCATCTAACTTCTTTTTCAATATGGATTCTGGTCCTTAATTAAGTAACTAGAGAAAGTAAAATAAGCGGAGATTTTTCTGTTATATGCAGAATAGAGCTAGTATCAGGGGTAATTAAGGGAAGTTTTTCCAATTATGCAAAGCAAAATCCCCCATTTTCATGTTTTTCGAGTCGATAGGCGGAATCTCTCCGTCTATTTAAGCTATTTTTTCATTTTTTTTCTACTTAAGCGAAATTTTTCCGTCTATTTATCAGATTGGGCGTTTAACTAAATCTCCCAACCGATAAGAGCGAACCCTCTTGGTCCCGGAGGCAGGAATCAGCATCTTTTTTTCGACTAGTTGAGCAAGTATTTTTTTCACCGTCTTGTCACTTAACTTCAAATACTTCTCGACTTCTTTAGGAGATATAGCTTCTCCTTTTCGTACCACTAACCGAAGTACTTCCTTTTCGACAATGGACAAAGATGTCTGGTCTAGTTCATCACCCAGCCATTGGCCAATCACTTGCTGAACAATCTGTTGGCACCGACGAGGCTTCTCTTTCACTTGGTCATAAGAAAATCGGATAACAGTCCACCCATCAATCACCAATTGATTTTGACGTTCCAGGTTATCGGAAAATTGCCATCTACTTATGTTCTTTAGGTGAGGGCCATACCCGTCGATTTCAATACATATCCGGATGCCGGGACGAATATAGGCGAAATCCAAATACCTTTTGCCATCCTTGAAATCATCGACTTCATATTCTGGGTGAAGGTACTTAAAGTGGAAAAATATTGGCCACCACACTTGCTTTAAAAACAACATTTCAGCCTGATTGTGACCTTCTTGTAGGCGCCGTAACTGTTCACCAGTTCTCGCCTGCAAGTGAGCATTAAAAAAGGCCTGATATTCTTCTTCAAATCCCATAGGATTCTTCCTCCTATCCAATGGTCATATCTAAAATTTCTTCTACTATAATTTTCACATACATATATGCTGCTATTTATTCATTTGATCTTCGGATAGATTTTAAAATTAATGATGGTAGTGACAATGAAAAAGAGGGTTAAATTATAGAAAGTAAAAGACGGAGTAGCAAATATAAAAAATCTAGAGAGATTTTGAGGATAGAACTATTTATATTTTAATAAAATTCTTACATTTGTCAATCCGTTTTTCTTTATTTCTCGACATTATCATCAATAACAAGAGGGTTTTATATACAAAACCCTCTTGTTATTGGCTATTGCTAAACCTCCGAAAACATGGCTAATGCTTTGCAAGCTTATTCACCATCATTCCCAAGATTCCACTTGATCACTTTAATTTTTGCTTCCCCTTCGATGCTAATCATGGCATCATTTAGATTTGGAAAATACCGAGCAGTGAATATCTCTTCACCTTCATTGATAAAAATCTCCAATGAGGAGTGATCCATAAAAATCTGCAGCTTAGAAACAGAAGCAATTTTACAGGTTCTTGATTCTAGATTACCTGACTTTAAATTTCTTCTTTCTAACGTCAGTCTATCTGATTCAAAACTTAAATATGCTTCATTCCGAAATGAGATCTTAAATGGACCGACTTTTTCGAAATCTATACTTAATTCCGCCGAAATAGCTTCAAATTTATTAGTTTCTACGACTACTTTGTTTTTTCGTAACTTTTTCAATTCTTTCACTGGCTTTTGAAAAATTTTCCCATCATGAAGTTCTAATTCTCTGGGGATTGTTAGAGCATGGACCCAGCGATTAACAATTGTTGGCTGATATGCTTCCAACTCATCGGTGATTCCCATCCAGCCATAAAGAATCGTTCTCCCTGACTCATCCCTAAATGTCTGCGGAGCATAGAAGTCAAAGCCGCGGTCAAGTTCAGCAAATGCTCCATGCTGAAACTTCATCCTCTTATAATCTAATTCCCCTATAAAATATCCAGATTGGAACAAATTTTGAAAGAAATCACCGTCCGGCTTAAGTCCCTGAGGAGATACCAATAAAACATCTTTACCATTTAAATGAATTAAATCTGGACATTCCCACATATATCCAAAGTCCTTCAACCCATCCATCTCTGATCCAGCAATTCGCCCCGCTTCCTCCCAATGATACAAGTCTTTTGAATGGAACAAGGCAACTGTCCCCTTTTCCTCCAATGTTTGTGCACCAACAACCATATACCAGAGGTCATCCTTTTTCCATACCTTCGGATCGCGAAAATGGGATGTGTAATGTTCAGGAAGCCTTAATACAGGGCCAAGCTTTTCAAAATCAATCCCATTTTCAGAAACAGCAAGACATTGATACGTTTCTCGAGTCCCATCTTCTTGCTTCACATTCCCTGTATAAAAGAGATACAGTTTTCCATTCGACTCTACCGCACTTCCAGAATAACAGCCATTTCTGTCATACCATTCACTTGGAGCCAAGGCAATTGGATCCTCCCGCCAGTGGACCATATCTTCCGATGTATAGTGCCCCCAAAATTTTGCTCCATGTGTCGTTTCAAATGGATTCCACTGGTAAAAAACATGATATACCCCTTTAAATTGGATTAATCCATTGGGATCATTCAGCAAACCAACAGGCGCCATAAGATGATAGCGTAACCGATAAGGATCATTTATTACTTTATTCCTATATTTTTTTACTTCATTATAAGCTTTTTGCATAAGGGTTTCTGTCATTTCAGAACCTCCTTCTAAAGAAAAACAAATTCATCTCTGTCTATTTTTCCTGTTCTTTATCTGAGTAGCCAAACATCCAAGTCAGTACAAATGCAACAGCAATTGCAACGACGTTCACTAAAATATATTGTAATATCTGTCCATTTAAATACAGCAGTACACCAGGAATTACGGTGACTGCCATCCCAGTTGCTTTTAGCCCAAGAATCGAAGCTAAAAATCCACCTGCACCACCACCAATCAGCGCCATAATAAATGGTTTACCATAACGAAGATTTACCCCGAAAATGGCTGGCTCGGTAATTCCTAAAAATGCAGAAAATGATGATGGAAGAGCTAGAGCTTTTAATTTTGCAGATTTTGTCTTTAATCCAACTGCCAAAGCCGCTCCCCCCTGTGCAGCAGTCGAACACGTTACAATGGCGTTGTAAGGATTATTTTTGAATTCAGCAAGGAGTTGAATTTCTAACATATTGAATACATGGTGAACACCTGTGATTACAATCAACTGATTCAATCCGCCAATTAATAGTCCCGCTAATCCGAATGGCCATGAAAGAACATTTGTCGCTACATCTAAGATTCCTTGTTCGACTGTATGGAAAACTGGTCCTATCACTAATAGTCCAAGTGCAATCATTACAAGCAGCGTTACAAACGGTGTAACAATTAAATCTAATGATTCAGGAACACGTTTTCTAATCGCTCTTTCAAGCTTTGCTCCAATAATACCGGCGATAAAAGCTGGTATCACAGAACCTTGATAACCAACTACTGGAATAAAGTCGAAGAAGCGAAGTGCTTCCACACTGCCGCCTGCAACATCATAGGCATTTGGCAAGGAAGGTGATACAAGCATAAGACCTAGAATCAATCCAATAATTGGAGTTCCCCCAAATACTCTAAACGTGGACCAGGCAACAAGCGCTGGCAAGAAAATAAATGCGGTATCGGTTAATATCTGTGTAAATAGTAAAAAGTTTTCTGATATATCTTCCGGCTTCATTCCAAAGAGAGCTAATATTTGATCTTGCATTACCAAGCCACGGATACCCATAAACAGTCCTGTTGCAACTAAAACGGGAATGATTGGTACGAACACGTCTCCGAATGTGCGGATAGCTCTTTGAAATTTCGTTCCACTTTTTACTGCTTCCTTTTTCTGATCCGAGGCAGACTTTGTATGAAGTCCTAAGTTCATTACCTCTTCGTATATTTTATTTACTGTTCCAGTGCCAAAAATAATCTGATACTGACCGGAATTATAGAACGCTCCCTTTACTTTGCTAATTTGTTCTACTTGTTCCTGATTAATTTTTTCTTTATCAATGACCATGACTCTAAGTCTCGTTGCACAATGTGCTACTGATTGAATATTATCCTTGCCACCAACAGCCTCAATTACATCTTGCGCAATTTTACGATTTTCTGTCATTATAATCACCCCTGTTTTAGTATGGAATCGATTACACATTGTTAAAAAAATAAAATCATAGAAAATTCTGTTTTGTGGAATCGATTACACATTGTTAAAAATAAAGTGTAATCAAATATCCTAAAATGAAATCGATTACACCGTAATTATATACTCGAACGTTCAATAAGTCTATATTTTATTTTTCTAATTTCCTCAGTATTACTACCATTTATTTGTTCTAACAATAAACCAGCTGCTTCACTTCCAACATATTCCATCGAAAAATCTATTGTAGTTAAGGGAGGCGAAATAAATCTCGAAAGTTCTGAATCGCCCATTCCTGCTATTGCTATTTCATCTGGTATGGATAGCCCTGCTTCTTTAATATATTGCATAGCTCCAATAGCAAGACGGTCTGTTACAGCAAGTACTGCAACGGGATTTTGTTTAGAAAATTTCATAATTTGACTCATACAATGATAACCAGAATCCACATCAAATATTCCTTTTTGAACCCAGCTTTCCTCTACAGGTAAATTATTTTCTTTCATTGCATCCAAGTAACCTATTTTCCTTAAATATCCTACAGAATGGTCCTCTTCGTCTACTCCAATAAAAGCAATTTCCTTATACCCTTTTTTTATCATTAAATGAACCATATCTTTCGAAGCCTGATAATCGTCAAACAAGACATTGGAAATTCCAGAGATGTGCTGCCCAACGGTTACAAATGGGATATTCAACTGATTAATTTCCTCTACTAATGGCTCGTTAATAATAGTCGCAGATAAAATAATTCCATCAACATGTCTGCTTTTCAACAACCTTAAATACTCAATCTCTTTTTCAGGATCAAGATTTGTATTGGTTAAGAGAATTTGATAGCCCTCTTTTGCAAATACTTCGTCCAATCCCTTTACAAGGCGGCTCGATGTTTCTGTGCTAATTTTAGGAAGAATGACACCGATAACTTTTGTCTTCTTCGTCCGTAAAGATTTAGCATATTCACTAGGGATATATCCAGTCTCTTCAATTGCTTTTAATACTCTACTTTTTGCATCTTCACTTACATAACCAGAATTATTTATGACCCTTGAAACGGTTGTGCGTGAAACACTTGCCCTTTCAGCTATTTCTTTTATTGTTGCCATGAATAGATCCTCCTGGGCACCAAATTATCACATAACTATTCTTTTCACAAGTATTTTAACAAATAATATCAGGAGAATGAAATCCCTAATTCTCTTTTTTCTTGCTTTCTAACTATACGAATAGCTGTTATTTTAGTAAAAGTGGCATTATATTCTGTGCTTTATCTTTTTTAATAGAATTCTCCACCTTTCTACGTGGAACATTTCTACCATTTACCCACACGCATTAACAACAAACGATTATTTGTCGTATAAACTTCCCCTTTTTCACCTCACACCGATCTACTATTTCAAAATCTACTTCATTTAATATTTCATCTATATCTTCCGTTGTCACGACGACCATTTTTTTAGCAAAGCGACGAGCACATTGAAGCATTTCAAATTTCTCCTTATCTGAAACGACGGAGCAAAGGTTATAAGGCATGTCTGTAATGGCAACATCATACATTTCTGTTATGTCTCTGATATCTCTTAAGAATACTGGTCCAGAAAGGCCAAAATGTGCGAGATTATTACGAATGCCTTTCATTACTAAAGGATTGTAGTCACTACCTGTTATATTAACTCCCATCGATAAGGCCTCTACCAAGACTGTCCCGATGCCACAGCATGGATCAATCACCTTAACACCAGTTAATTCTGGAACCGCAATATTCACTAGTGCTCTGGCCACTCTTGTCGTTAATGCCGTTGAGTAATTGTGAGGCTTTTGTTGATGAATAAGCCAAATACCTTGGTTTTCCGAATAGCATCCGAAATACCATTTTCCTTTTAACTTGGTAATCGCGAAAACTATCTCAGGATGATGAAGATCCGCTACACCTGGAATCAGGCATCCAACTTGTCTAGCGATCGCTTTCCTTTCTTCAAAACCCATTTTATCTAGGGGATCTATATCTCGATAATTGATGCCAATAACCTTATAAGTACTATTCCACGCAGGCATGGCTTCAACCTTTTTTAATAGATCTTCCAACGTATCACCCTTAAATAGAACTTCTATTTTTCCTTTTATAAAAGGGCTCCTACTTGGATCAATATTCATCCTGCTCTCTAATATAAAGGAATGTAAGTTAGCGCGAAATAGGGAACGAACTTCCAATTTACATAAATGCTCTTCTTCTTCAGCATAATTAAATGTATATAAAAAGGTGTTTGGCACTAACCTAATTTTGCTCAAGTTCTTTTTCCTCCTTTTTCTTGGATAAGCCCCTGAGCTGTTCCATTTTTTCATAAAATCTCAAAACGCCATACTCTTCATTAGGAGTATGGCTACCTTATTTTTACTACTTTTTTAAATATGAGATTTATTAAAATCCTCTTCTTTTAGGTATTCACAAGCTTCCATATAGCTTGAAAAACTATTCTCTAGATTTACTCCGGCATATATATTCCAAAAACCTTCTTCTTGAAGAAGGAGGAGCGTATTATTTTCAGAATCAACCCATTTTTCTTCTTCCATTGATTCTTCCTCAATCGTCTCTCCTTCTAGTGTACTGGGTTCTAATGATTGAATGGATTTTTCGATGATTTCTCTTAATTCTTCCTCTGAAAAATCTCGAATATTCACCATCCCTTTATCATCTGTATCATACTCGTTTAGCTTGTCCGCATAAACAAATCCATTTCCATTGGGATGCAAGTGATATACTACGTTCTTTTTGTCACTTCCACTTTCCACATAATGAAAATTGACACGTTTTAATGAAACATTTTTTCTTTCTAATTTTGGGAACGATTCTATGATTTTCAGCTTTTCTTCAAATGATAACATTTTTGCCTCCAGGGGTTTTAGTTACTATATTATTATGACGAGATTTCCTTTAATTATGATTAGACCCCATTCTATTTATAGTAAAACTAATATACCACGTTTTATTGGTATAAATATAGTCACCATACAAGAATGTAATTTCTAAAAAATTTGTATTGGCTTAGATTAGCTATTTAACTTATTTGTATTTGTGTATTTATATCTTTTTTAACTAATTCGTTATTGTTAAGACATAAAAGGCGAGTTAGTTTGATTTAACTGACTTGCCTTTTTTAAGTAGCAATCGTTTCGTAAAATATAACATGAATTTGTACGTTGATGTACTCATATCATTCAAAAGATTTCTTCTTTAACTTTTTCTGTAAACTAACCCCGCTAATCAAAAAAAAGCACTCCATGAGTGCCTTAACGTTCTTCATATTCTTTAATAATTTTATAAAATGTATTCTTTTTCAGTTCCAACATTTCCATTAATGCTACGGCAGTAATCTCTTTTTTCTTCCACCTATTATAATTCGCTTTTAACGTGTCTTCTTGTTCGTCTGTGAGCGTCTCTAGTGACATGATAGGTCTACCTAACTGTTTACCTTTTATAAAGCAACATCTACTCTAGTAATAAGCGAAGGGACTATCTCCTTCGCTTTTTATTTCGTTAAATTAATCGTAAATGGTTTTAATTCTATTGTTTCTGCATATACCCCAAAATCATAATAAAGATAATGTTTCCCGTCTAAAATGGTCGTTCCAGCATTCACCTTCGGTAGCGTGACCTTAAATATACTTTGCTTCTTATCCATGAGTTCCGCTTTACCATTTGGGCCATTAATAATCTTAGTGGAATTCATAAATACTTCATTTCCGTCATTACTATTAATTGTGGAAATATCAAATCCATATTGCATGTGACTTTGTAATTCACTAAAACTCATATCTTTTGGTGTATTGAAATTCTGAACAGTTAAAATTATCTCTTCTTCTGTTTCTTCAGCTTTTAAAATTTCAACTTTGGCAGAAGAAAGGGAAGTTACTAATGTAACACCTCTTTTTAATAAAATGCCCCTTGGTGTATTTTCTATTTTTGTAACTGTTGGATAAAACGTAATCGATTTTGTATCACTAGTAACAGCAGCCAATTTATTTGAACTTATTTCCTTTATCTCGTTGCCATTACGCTGTTCTTTTGATTGAATAGTTTGGCTGTAATCATTCCGTTCCTTCCCTGGAACGGAATACTCTCTTCCATCCACTTCTAAATCGGGATTATCTTGCGTAATGCTCATGGAATAACTTGTATTATACTTTCCTTGAATAAAGTCTTTGACATTAATATCAACACCATACTCTGGATAATGAATGGTCTCGTTAACATTTAATTTCGTGATTGGTAGTTGTTTGACAGGTACATCAAACTTCCATGTGCCTAGCGTTAAGTTAGCGGCACGAATATTAATTGGTAAAGTAAAATCTTTGGCTAACTCTCCTCGTGGATTATCTAATGTAATTAAGAAATCTGCATGTGTTTTACTAGTGTTAGAAAACTGTGATTGTGCATTGCTTAACCACGGGTCTGAATCACCTTTTCCATCAAAAAAATTATAATCCAAACTATATTCGTCTTCTTCGCCTTTATTAAATTTTAACTCCCCATCCATCGTCCCTGTAATTCCAATTTCGACACCATCATAATAAACACTCGTTAATTTGATTTTAATCCCGTTTGATTCTGCCGTTTGATTTAATTCCGTTACTGCATTTTGCATAATTAATTCACGCCCTACCGTATCATAAAAATAGAGATACGCACTGTTTAGCTCTGGTGATTTAGCTAGTACATGGCTAATTTGATTGGGAAAAGAGACAACTGAGAATAATAGACTTGCTGCGAGAAGTGGGATGGCCGCCCACGTGATTCGTTTTTTCTTTTTCCGTTTTTGTTTGATTTGTTCAGCAGAAAGAATCCCTTTTTGAATCGCTCGCTTTATATCCTCTATAGGAACTTCAATATTTTCACTTATGTTTTTAAATCGAGAATCCCTCATGACTAACCTCCTCTAAATTTTCACGTAACTTTTGCTTTGCTCTTCGTAAATATGTTTTCACCGTACTTTCCGGCCGACGCATAATGTCTGCAATTTCTTTAATAGAATAATCCTGGAAATAATATAATCTAATAACTGTCTGATAGTTCTCTCTCATACCTTTCAAACCAACCTCAATCATCATTCGATTATCACCAAAATCTGATAAAGTAGCGATACTATCCATTTCGTTATCATTAAGATCTACTATGTTAGGTTTTTTCTTACGCAATACTTTATAAGCTTCATTGATTAAGATTCGTGTTAACCAAGTACCAAAATATTCATTTTTGCGAAGCTTATTGATCGATAGATAAGCAATACACGCTGTTTCTTGGATAATATCTAAAGCATCTTCCCGATTATGTACATATGAATATGCTATATGATAAAGCTGTTTGTTTTGCGCGATAAATATTTGTTCAAACGCTTTTCGATCACCTTTTTTCGCTTGTTCAATAAAATTAAATTCGTTCATAATGACCTCCCTTCATAGTATTAGAGACTAAAGAACGGAAAAAAGTTTCAATATAAAAATTGCTGTTTTTTTAATGAATGTTTTTACTTTTCGGGTTGATTTTCAGAATAATAGTTTGGTTTAATACAAGAAAAAGAATAGAGTAGGTTTTGCAGTTATAGAGGGAATTTCCTTTTCGGCAATATTGGTATATATTTTAGGGTTAACATGTTTTTATAGCTAAAGCTATGGATGTTTGGAACAAAGCCCAAGCATTGTTAAAAAAATCACATAAACCTACCAAAATGTTCTTAGGAAGTTTCCCTTTAACAGATTATTACGGTATCCTGTTTGTGGTTAAGGAATGATTGGACATAAAGTAAAGTGTTCAATTAAAAGCAATGAATACATTCGCTATTACCAATGTAGAAACTTTCACTATAAAAGCTCATCTGTTTGTTCTTTTAATTTAGTTTTAGCAGATGATTCAGAGGAATGTGTTTTTAAACGCTTACACCTTCTCTCACGTAATAAACAGGTTTTATCAAACGTATTAAGTAAAGTAAATCAAGAACTACACAAGCATGTTCTTCATTCAATAATTAGTAAGATTACGGTTAATGATTTCACTGTCACAGTGACTTCCTGGAAAATCTTGTTTCACATTAATGTTACACAGTCCATAACGTACAAGTTTACAATTATTGTTTAATAATATTGTGACTGTCAAAATGCCTATTTAGAATTGGTTTTCTTTTCTCAGATTTTACAATAACTTCTTTCGAACAGACATTTTAGAATAAACTAGCTGCTATTTCAGTTTAACAATTTATGTAGTTACACTCTCTGTCTGTCTATATTCGATAGATTCCGGGGAGTCACTGTGAACAGTTTTTTACTGTGAACATAACTTATTATCTATTTCAATCCACCCTAACGTTCTAGGAAGAAAAAATTGGCTCTTTAGTGTTAGTGAAGCAGGCGCAAAAGCGAACGCTATCTGTTTAAGTATCGCGGAAACTGCCAAAAGTAACGGCATTGATTTCTATGAATATTTAAAGAAACTATTGACGGATCTACCTAATCTCGGAATCCATCAAAATCCTAAAGTTTTATTGCAACATAAGACTATTTTTTTATCTCGTTCCTTATATTAGAAATAAGAATACCAACTACTTCTTCATTAATAGTAAACTCAATATTTAATTTGTTAGTTTTATCGAAATATCCTATTACCTCTGCACCAGTATCTGTTCTTTCGTAGTAATTATCACCGTACGCTTCGATTACTTCTTCTTTTAAACTACCTTTATAAATATTTTTCACAGTTTTATATTTATTATTCGTAAACAAATACCTTTCAACTACTCCATTAACTATTTTAAACTCTAATTTTTCTCCATAAATTAAGTATGTAGAATCCGTGTCTTTATTGGTTGAATCAGGTTTCCCAAATTCATCCTTCACTTCACTTTCATAAGAACCAATTGAAACCGCTCCTATCTTTTCCTGAGATAAATCAGTACTTACCGTGTCCTTATAGAAGTCCATTTTGTTTTTGGTTCCACAACCAGTTAGATAGATAGATAATATAACCAAAATAGTCAATAGCGTGAATTTTCTTTTGATAAAAATCACTTTCCTCTCTTTGAATATCAATAAAAGGAAATTTCCAAATAACTATTTTAACAGTACACCCCAAGCGCATTACTCACTTGGGGTGCGTCGCTTCGTTGATTTTTAACACTTTTAATATAGAGAACTAATTATCTGTGTTTATAGTATTTTGGATTCCAGATATTCCTTTAAATCTTTTTTAACCATACTCATGTTATATTTTATGTCTTTTTCTTGATAACTTTGTAACAAAAGCGCAGCATACCCTGTAGTATATGCAGTTGCAAATGATACTCCCGTATCTAATGTCATTTTATCATTAAAGTACGTTGAAAATATATCTTCACCAGGAGCAAAGACATCGACATCCTTTTGCTTGAATTCATCTGAAAAAATCCCACCATCTACGTTTAACATCCCAACACTAATGACTTCTGGATAGGCACCTGGATAAGCTGTATGTACATCACCTGGATAGTTTATATTTCCGGATGAAGATATAATAATAATATTATTATTATACGCTTTCCTAATTACATTAAGTAATTCCTTATCACCTTCAGGGAATTCCAAGCTAATATTTATTATGTCTACATTTTGCTTAATTGCCCATTCAATGCCTTTTACCAAATTTTCAACCTTTACATTACCGTTTTTATCTGCCACTTTTCCTATATACAGATCGGTATTAGGAGAAATTCCGAGCAAATTATATTTATTCTCACGCGCTCCAATTATACCCGATATTTTGGTACCATGGCCATTTTCATCTACAAAGTTATCGTTATTTTCCCCAACAAAATTAACGCCCTTTACATATTTCAAATCCTTATTTTCAATATCTATTCCCGTATCTAACACAGCAACCTTAATATTAGACCCTTTAATTTTTTGTTGGTGCCAGTAAGTAACGGAATTAGATATTTCTTGTTGAAGAACTTCTTCTTTACCCTTAGTATTTGGAACTGGCCTATCATCCTCTTCATGATCCATGTTAGAATGGTCCATCTGATTATGATTTATTTCTAAATCAGTTACTTCGCTTTCAATAGAGGTAGTAGAACTCCGTTCACAAGCTATTAAACCTGTTAATAACATAGAAATTATAGTAAGAAACAATATATATCTATTCATTTACTAACCTACCTTAAGGAATTTGTTGCCACCAACTATGTTCATGCCAATACTTACTATGGCCAATTAACGACGAACAATTTCTTATATACGCTTTACAATATCTAAGATCACTGTCCATTTTACCTAGTGTAGAATCTGAAGCACAAATCAAAGCTACTATAATAGCCTTATAACAATCTGATGTAATGAAGTTTTGATAACCATATCCATTATCATCAAGACAATATGGCCATCCTCCACCTGAAATTTTCCCATCTTGAGATTCGAGGGAATGATCAATAAAAATTTGAGACTTAGGAATTTCTAGTGCAGCTTCTTGTTTAATCTTTTTTGATAATGGATGATTTTCCTGCCCTAGTTCTTTAAATGCCAATAACAAACTATCAAAATCATTTTTCTGTACCATTACTGATTGTTTTATTTTATTCATGTCTTCTTCACTAATCCCAAAATCTTTCGCCTTAGCTTTTAAAATCTCATCTGCAGAATAAAACTTCTCACCTTTTTCTTTTGCTTCTATAAACGATTTTTCTAGAGTTTCTTTCTTTTTTTCTTGTTTCAATACCATTTCATTTACAAAACGATCATCCTGTTTAACTACTTCTTCTTGCACTTCCTCCGAGGCATCGTAGTTCTCAATCATCGATTGAACAATTTCGTTATAATTACTCTCCTCCTCAGCTAAGGCTACTACACTCCCTTGCATTATCACCGATAAAACTAGCAGACTGGCAATAATCTTTTTAAATCTTTTCACAAAAAAACCTCCCATTTCTATGATTTGGAAACAATACCGAGTATAACAGCTCTTTTTGTCATAAATTGTTATAAATTGTAAAATAAATTGATATTTCACAAAAATTTCACACTTATCCTTTAAATAGCTAATTCTGTTTTTCTTTTAGGTTGTTTTCGTAATGTAGTGTAGTGTATTAAAGAGGATCATTAATATGAGAAAAGAAAAAGTCACTGACTATAACACTTATTACGCTTCTATATTATCTATTGAGAAAGATCAGGGGAAAATTAATGCTTCGAACTTTTTAAGTTATATTTCGGAGCTAATCATTAAAAACTCAGAAACCATTGAAATGAAAGTTCTAAGTGGGAGAGTGATTATTAATGAGAAGAAATAAAAAAAAGAAGAGAAATAAGATTCGCAAAAATAGAAAAAGAGCTTATGGCTATGTAAAAAAAGTCCTAACAAATACATTGATAACACATCAATTGAAAAACAAATTGAAGAAATAGAGATATACTGTGAATTAAATGATATTGAGTTAGTTGAAATATATACTGATGACCTTAAATCAGCTAAATCATTAGAAGGTAGAGATGGATTTAAGGATATGCACAATAATGTACTTAGTTCAAAAGATGATGTAGACTACATTATTATTTTCAAACAAGACCTAATTTCACAAGATACCCTAGATACTTTATATATTATGAAACGACTAAACTCATTGGACAAACACCTTATATCAATCGCTGACAATGTTAATACAGAAGATCCTTCTGCAAAAATTCTTGTACATGTGTTAGCTTTAGTCGCAGAACTCGTGAATTTATCAATATGAGAACATCTTCTGGCATGGGGAAAAAAGGCAAATGAAGGTCACTTTTTAGGCGGAATAGTCTTTGGTTATAAGACGAATTAATCATTGTTCCTGAAGAATTCAAGGTCGTGATTTCACAGTTACAGTGACTCCCCAAAAAATCTTGTTTCACATAAATGTTACACAGTCCATAACGTATAAGTTTGCGATTATTGTTTAATAAATATAGCGACTGTAAAAACGCCTATTTAGGATTGTTTTCTTTTCTCAGATTTTACAAAAAAATATTTTCCGAATAGACATTTTAGAATAAATTAGCTGCTATTTCAGTTTAGCTAATCCTCGTAGTTACACTCTCTGTCAATCTTCGACAATTTCCGAGGAGTCACTGCGAACATAACTTTTTGTTTGTTGCTCCATATCGAACCCCCATTAAAACCTAAGTATAATGAACTATTAGTGCGCGCTTTCTAACGGTTCATGTTCTAAATGCATACATAAATTTCCATAAAAAAAACCCAAAGCCTATTTATAGTTAAATAAGCTTTGGGTAATGCCTCCCGAAGAGTAACAAGTCCAATTTTTTCTATATTCTATTTTAATAGATATAAATATTGAAGTAATGTTTCCCCAAGTTCTTTAAGGAAATTTAAGTACAGATAAAATTTACCATGTAACCGCTCACATGTCAATAATCTTTTTTATAATTTTCTAAAGAGATGTAGAAGAGGCAGACCTCTCAAGAAAATGGGGGGCTCTCAATAGATATCTAGAAGCATTTGAACAAAATCTTTTTCCTGTTACGGTTTTGCAAGAACGTTTACAGCAAGTTGCTATTGAAAAGAGTGCAATTGATCAAAAGAGGAATAACTTAATAACGGAAATAAGTAAATCTGATACAAAAGTTATTCCTCCAGAGTTGGTACATCTTCTATTAGAAAAATTTGTAGAAGTTTATAAGTCCTCTACTAGAGATAAACAAAAGCAATTGCTACAGCAGTTGGTTAAACAGATCACTGTTGGACGGACAAATGATCATCTACGTCAAATTGATAAAGTTGAATTTGAATTTGATTTTACGGAAGTTAACCTTTCAAATACGTTTACACTTATCCACATGCTCTATTTAGAAACAGAAAAAGAAGGCTTATCAACACCTCCTATCCCTGCTTCTAGTGGCAAATATCCGCCCTATCTTCAACTTTTTTTGCCTCTATTTATGATACGGTTCCCCCCTATTAATCCGAAAAGCCCGATAAACCTGCTCCACCAAAATCAATCTCATCAACTGATGAGGAAACGTCATCTTGCTAAACGAAAGCTTTTCATCCGCCCTTTTCAGTACTTCGTCACTCAATCCTAGTGATCCTCCGATAATAAAAGTAACCTTACTCTTCCCATATGTACCCAACTTATCAATGGTATCAGCTAACTCCTCTGAGGACTTTTGCTTGCCCTCAATAGCTAGGGCGATAACATGTGCATCAACTGAGACTTTGGCAAGGATTCGTTCGCCTTCTTTTTTCTTTACTTGCAGCATCTCTGCTTCACTTAAGACTTCTGGTGCTTTTTCGTCTGGAACTTCAATAATTTCTATTTTAGAATAGCTTGAAAGCCTTTTTGTATATTCTTCGATTCCAAGCTTTAAGTATTTTTCTTTTAATTTTCCTACTGTAACAATTGAGATATTCACATGATTTCCTCACTTTACAAACAAGATATCCACATAAGTTATCCACATATCCACATTTTTGCTCCACATATAGTATGGAATCACTTGTTCGCCACCATATATATGGCACTATTTTTACAATATTCACAGGTTGTTGATAACTTTTCTTCGTCTGAAATTTGTTCCAAAATCGGAAATGTTTCATACTCATTAACGATGGAATCTATTGCTATATCAACGTGTTCAGCACAACTATAAATCATTCTTCCTTCTCCTTTTAGCAATTGCTTTTTTCATTTTTCAAAAAATAATTGTGGATAATATTTTTTCTATACTTTTTAAATAGTTATCCACACTCCATCTTAACATTCTGTCCAAAAACTGCAACCACTCTAACAAAATTCATTTACTTTTTCCAATAAGATCTTATCCACAAACCAGTTCGTTATTTTTTGAAAAAAACTTTTCCTCTTTATGAAAAAAATGAATTTAAAAAAAGTAGAGTAGAACCCCAAAAAAGTTCTGCTCTACTTTCCTTCCTTACATTTGATCTTCCGATAAAGTAAGCTCTGCTGTTTCTAGCTTTCCATTGCGATAATATTTTACTTTCATGGAATCTCCAATTTTCTTTTCATTATATAAATGCTTTCTTAAATCAATTAAGTCCACTATTTCTTTGCCATCTAGTTCAACAATAACATCTAGCTCTTTTAATCCTGCTTTTTGAGCTGGTGAATTTGGCGAAACATCTTTAATTGCTACACCTTTAGTGATATCCTCCGGTAGCTTTAATGCTTCCTGCTGATAGTACCCAGGAATATCGCTAACTGACTGTAACTCAACTCCCATATATGGTCTCTGTACTTCACCGTGTTTTTCTAAATCCTCAATGATTGGAATGGCCGAATTAATTGGAATGGCAAGACCAATCCCTTCTACAGCAGATTCAGCAATCTTCATACTGTTGATGCCGATAAGCTGACCTTCAATATTAACTAGGGCTCCCCCACTATTCCCAGGGTTAATAGCGGCATCTGTTTGAATAACCTCTGATTGCCAATCAGGAGTACCATCCTCATTAATATCCACTGGAATCGTTCTAGCCAATCCTGAAACAATTCCTTGTGTGACAGATCCGGAGAATGTTAGCCCTAATGGATTCCCAATCGCAATGACAGGCTCACCCGCTTTTAACGTGTCTGAATTTCCAAATTCGGCTACCTTTGTAATTTCACTAGAATCTACTTCAACAACTGCCAAATCCGTCCAAATATCAGCACCAATTAACTCGGCACTAATTTTCTTTCCATTTGATAAAGTGACCTCAAGCTCCGTTGCGCCTTGCACAACATGATTATTTGTGACAATATATGCTTTTCCGCCACTTTTTTTATAAATAACACCTGATCCTGTTCCCGCTTCTTCTGCCGTCGTTTCATCTGCCCAGAAATTAGAGGACTGCAAATTGGTAATTCCGACAACCGAATCGGCTGCTTTATCAACAGCCTTTGTCACATCCGTTTCCACATTCAAAGAGACATTCTGTGTTTTTATCCCTTCTGAATTACTTACAATGCTTCCATTCTCCTCTTTACTCGGAAGAATTGCTAAATCAGTTAAGCGTGGACTAAGTAATAACACAAGTACTGCACCTATAATAGCACCGATAAATCCAGAGAAGAAATAGCCCTTTCGCGACCTTTTCTTTGACCCATCTCCCCGAGTCCCATAATCATATTCCACAAGCTTCAATCCTTTCTAAGACATTTATCTAAATACTTCCTAACATACCCCTTATTATTTTTCCTTTTTTTAAAAAAAACAAACGAAATACTTAAAGAAGTTTTCTCTATATGATTCCCCAAAGCCCTTGTAGCATTCCTTTGTTTTTCCATCAAAAAAAGCGAATACCTTCATAATATCCGCTTTTTTTATTCTTCTATATCGCCATTAGCTTTGTCGGTATTCGAGGATCCGTGTCAAATAGATTTACTTGTTCGCCTAAGCCTATTCCACGACTTTCTAACGTCTGTCCAACTGACATTCTTGCTAAATCCTTCATATTATTATCTAAACTTAAGTGAGCAAGATAAATATGCTTTGTACGATTTCCAATTACTTCACTCATTGCAATCGCCGCATCCTCATTACATACATGCCCGACATCGCTTAAAATACGTCTTTTAATATTCCATGGATATTTTCCCATCCGTAGCATCTGCACATCATGATTGCTTTCAAATACATATGAATCCGCATTGGAAATAATCCCTTTCATTCGATCGCTAACATAGCCGGTATCTGTGATAAGAACGAGCTTTTTCTGTCCTTCATGGAATACATAAAACATTGGCTCTGCAGCATCATGGGATACCCCAAAGGATTCAATTGATAAATTACCGAATGTTTTTACTGTTTCCATATCAAACTGAAATTTCTGCTCTGTCGGAATTTCTCCAATCAAATGATTCATAGCCGTCCACGTTTTTTCATTCGCATAAATAGGCAATTTATATTTTCTTGCGACAATTCCTACCCCTTTAATATGGTCACTATGCTCATGTGTCACTAATATGCCTGTTAAATCACTCATCTTTCGTTCAATGCCTTGAAATAAGCCTTCCATTTGCTTTCCGCTTAATCCAGCATCGACTAAAAAAGAATGTTCTCCTGATTCAACAAAAATGGCATTTCCTGTACTGCCACTTGCGAGAACACTAAAACGCATTTTCTCTCACTCCACTTTCATTTCCTCTGTTTCTGTTTCTGGTTGAATAACTTCCCCGTCCAATGCATTGACATAGAAATCTTCCTCGTTCACAGTTACTTTCCAAGTTGGAGCTAGCAACTGTGCAGACGTATCCAGCTGTGTATAATAGCCTAATTCTACATAACTTACATACGAATCACTTTCGATGAAATTATTTGTAAATAAGTTAAGAATAACCCTTAGAGGCTGTGTAATGGGCTCTTCTTTATCCATTTCTTTAATGTTTTCCAAATACGTCTGGTTATAGGATACAATTTTGTTCTCCTCATTTACATTAAAGGTAAGCTCACCCTTTGGATTACGATACAGTGTCTTTCCTGCATACTGCTGATAGTATTTAATGGTGTTCCCCTTCTTTTCCCAGAAGCGATACTCTGCACCATTAAGTACTTGATTAAACAGAAATTCTGTTAAATCCTCTGGGTTAAACTCCTCCTTAATACTAATTGGCTCAACTAGTACTGCCTGAAGATATATACTGTCTCTAACCGTAATTTCTTGACCACTTAATAGTCCCTTTTCCAGCTCCTTGATCTCATCATCCGTAAATTTCTTCGATTTTGCTGATAAGTATTGATCCTTTTGATTATTGACTGGCAGCTTTTCTTTATCATATTGGATATCTAATCGCGAAAGCGTTTTGGTTGTAGGCTCTGTTGAATACTCATCAGCACGCTGGTATTCCTTGATCTTTATATATTCATAAATTAAATATACATCCAATAACAAGAAGGCAATAATAAATATGGTCTTTATTTTACTCCAGTCCATCTAAGTTGCCTCCTGTTCCTTCCGAATATAAGGTATACCATTTATTATCATATTGGTAAAACCAGGTTGGCTGTAAAGAAACGATGTTCTGAGAATCGACTTTCATATCATATCCAATCACAATATTCTGGAGTTTTTCTGTCTTTAGTTTTTTATTATTTTGTAGATATTGTAAAACCTCTTCTCCAGATGAAACTATTTCTTTTGAAAAATCAAATGGAGTAGTTGTATTAATAATAATTAAATTACTAGTTAACAGACGCTTTGCCTTATTATTTTCCCAATACAATCGAATATCGGATAATTCCGTTTTCAGATTAAATACAGGCATTCCATTTGTATTATATAATCGAAATGTTATCTTTCTATCCTCATCTCGTCCCACATAGAGATAGTCATTAATCCAGCCACCTCGTTGATTAATCAACTCAATACTATTATTAATAATATGCTTTTGATTCATTTCATTAGAAATCCCTGAAGGTTTAAAGAAGCTAACAATATGGGTATCCTTATATATTCGTAATAATCCCGCATCATCTGTATACTCTTCCCAATTCGTTAGAATTTCTTTTTGAGCAATACTAGGATTAGTAAATAGGGCTCTTTTCAAGCGGGGAGACTCAATTTGTCTCGTAAAATATTTGTATTTATTCACTTCCTTCTTCTCATTAGGTAAGTAAATTAAATACTGGTCATTTGGTTTATATGAAAAATAAGTGGAATACACTGTTTTTTCCTTGTAGACATTTTCTTTAAATTGATTAAGTTTCTCTACATAATTCGACCTTATTGATGTTTCATATACTTTTCCTGTTTCTTTAGAAAGAAAATATACACTTCCATCCTTATAAGAAAACAAAATTGTATCAAAATCAAAGGAATTATCTTGATCAATTCTTAAAATATCTTTATAAATACGAAAAGGAACTTGACCAGGAAATCTTATTTCTAGACTATTATTCTGTTCCTCTAAAAAATCAGCTACACTATTAACACTAGAAGTTACATTCTTTAAATCATCATACTCGAACTCTTTAAGCTTATCGATAATCGTGTCTACTTCATTTATTGAAATTGTACCATAATGCTTCCCGTCCATGTGTTGGTAAATTTCGTCTGGTTTTATAACTTCACTTACTTCCTTTCTATCCCCTAATTCCTCTTGGGCTGTGGTAGATCCACTATCAATGGAATCAAATTCTCCACCTTGATCTGTCCATAGGAGATAGTATAGTAACACACTTAATGCAACAAGAAAGACTAATATACCGCTTTTTACACTCTCATATTTCATCCCCAATCATCCTCTTCAGATTGAATATATGGTAGGGTAAAAGATATTTTTGTTCCTTTTCCTTCTTTACTGGATGCCCAAATTCTTCCCCCATGTGCTTCTACCATTTCTTTTGCAATGGCAAGGCCAAGTCCTGTTCCACCTAGCTTACGCGTTCTCGCTTTATCAACACGGTAGAAACGATCAAATATTTTATCAATATTTTCTTTTGGTATACCGACACCATTATCCGATACACTTACAATAATTTGCTGCTCCTGTTCCTTAATAGAAAAAGTGATGTTTCCACCTTCAGGAGAGTACTTCATTGCATTGGAAATAATATTATCTAGTACTTGTGTCAATTTATCTTCATCAATTTCCACAAAGGCTGCTTTCTTTGGCAATTTTCTTATAAAGCTAACATTTTGTTGTTTCGTCAATTCAAAACGATCAATTATTCGATTATAAAAAACGATGAAATCAACAAGCTCTTTATTTAACTGATAATCTCGGCTATCTAATTTGGAAAGCTGTAATAAATCATTCACAAGGCGTATCATTCGCTCTGTTTCATTTTGCGTGACATTAAGGAACTTTGGAGCCAATTCTTCATCTTTCCAAGCTCCATCATATAAGGCTTCTACATAACTGCGCATCGTAGTTAATGGCGTACGCAATTCATGGGAAACATTCGCTACAAACTCTTTTCTTTCCATATCAATTTTTTCCTGTTCCGTAATATCATGCAGTACGGTAATCAAACCATTAACAAACCCGGTCTCTTTTTGGATAACCGAGAAATTAGCCCGTAAAATATATGGATCATAATGCGTGCTATAATCCAAAATAACCGATTCTCTCTCCTCTAATAGCTCATCAAATGTATATTTTCCATTTAAATCAAGGAGATTAATAATTGGCTCAGATAGTACTGTTTCACGTGAAACATCTAGCATCTTTGCAGCTGGCTCGTTAATAAGTATAATTCGCCCTTTTCTGTCTGTAGCAATTACTCCATCTGTCATATAGGCTAATACGGAGGATAGTTTTCTTCTTTCACTCTCTGTTGTGGCCTGTGATTCTTGGAGTTTCTTTGTTAAGTTATTAAAAGTAATCGCCAACTGCCCAATTTCATCAAATCCATACACTTTAACCTTTCTCGAGAAATTCCCCTTTGATAAAGCAAAGGCATGCTTTTGCATATCCGAAATTGGCTTTGTAATGGTTCTTGCTAATAATACTCCTAATATAGCAGTCACAACTAATGTGATAATGGTTCCTTTTTGAAAGATTTGATTAATCTTATCAATTTGTTTATATACATTTTCAATCTTACCCTCTAAATATATGGCTCCGACTATTTCATCCCCATTTGTTTTTATAGGAGTAATCAGCTCATAGATTTTTTCCCCATTTTTCTGCTTGATTGGATTATCTGGCTGTGAAGAATTTGATAGAATTCTCCTAACCGTATTATCAACCATTTTCTGACCAACCAAATGTTGGTTCTCTGGATCAGAAGTTCCGACTATAATGCCATTACTATTTACAACTCTAATTTCCTTAATATCAGAAGAATTATTATCACTTAGAATTCTTTTTATATCTTCCTCTAACGTTAAATCACCATTTTCAACAAATCTTTCCTTTACGAGCTGCTCTTCTAAATAAATAGATAAAATATTTACTTTTTCTTGGATCGAAATTTTAAAACTATCTAATAACGTTGTCTGCAATGTCTTTACAAAATAGACCCCAATAATCTGAATAGAAATGAGAATAAGCAAAACAATAACTAATACAAGCTTCAAATGAATAGAACGAAAAAAACTTACTTTTTTCATTAATAAATTTACTCCTGCTCAGGATTTCTTAAGTAGTAGCCAACGCCTCTTCTTGTCACAATCCAAGTTGGGTGACTAGGGTTATCTTCAATTTTCTCTCTTAATCTTCTTACCGTTACATCCACTGTTCGCACATCGCCATAGTAATCATAGCCCCATACTGTTTGAAGCAAGTGCTCTCTAGTCATAACTTGTCCTATATGTTTTGCTAAATAATAAAGTAATTCGAACTCACGATGAGTCAGTTCAATCATTTCTCCTCTTTTCGAAACGATATAAGCATCTGGGTGAATAATAAGGGAACCAACTTCAATTTCATTCGTTTCTTTCTCCTCCTCTGCAGCAGAAGAAACTTGTTGATGGCGTCTAAGATTTGCTTTTACACGTGCAATTAACTCTCTTGTACTAAAAGGCTTCGTTACATAATCATCTGCACCCAATTCTAAGCCTAATACCTTATCTATTTCCGAATCCTTTGCTGTTAGCATAATTATCGGCATCTCATATTTCTTTCTGACTTCCCTACATACTTCCATGCCATCCCTTTGCGGAAGCATAATATCAAGCAATACTAAATCAGGCTGAATTTCTTCCACTTTTTCTAAAGCCTCATTCCCATCATAGGCACAATATACTTCAAAGCCTTCTTTCTTTAAATTAAATTGCAGAATATCTGCAATTGGTTTTTCATCATCTACAACTAAGATCTTTTTATTCATTCAGATATCTCCTTCTATCAAAGTTTATCTATTGTTATATCCTTACTTTTATTGTTTACTTCTACTGTCTACTTTACCATTTTAAATTTATATAATCACTTTTTTTCTATTATTAGTTTAACCCCGTATTAACCGTTAGCATCATTAGCATCTTTATTTGAAGCTAAATGACTACTATCTATTGTGACTAACCTTTACCACCATTAAAATAACCCCAAATAAAAAAGACAGTGAAGCTTTTCTCTATGAGCCCACTGCATCATTGCTTTCATACAGGATGAAAAAATCCCTCTATCAAGAGAGGGGTACTATTTTCCATTATTGTTGTCATTTCAACTCTTAGTTAACCTCATTTATCGTGTTCATGTTCAATCTATGCTAAAGCCACTACATATGCCCTCATTCATATAGAAAGCTACCAGAACCTTATTTACCTCTAGAAAAAAATACAGAACCAGTAATTAAATTTTGAAACCTTTTATACTAGATAATCGTCTATATATATGAGTTTCATTTTCCCTTAATTTTGGCAAGGCGATCCCTTCTTCATAGAATTGGATTACCTTGTCCTTTTTTTGTCTATTAGCCTCTATTTCTTCTCTAAGCAGTAAAATAAATCCTTCCATTTCTACTAATTCACTTCATATCCTTTATAAAGATCATAATGAAGAAGGCATATACATTTACTTTAACATACTTTTGATGGGAAAGAGGTTTTGCTATTATATTGTAATAAAAATGTTGTATTATTTTCATATTGTGCGGAATTTTGTAATAGACAAGATTCTTGGTAGTTTATTTGCGGGGAAATAATTTAGGCATAAAAAAAACAACGAACATTAGTTGTTGTTATGATAAAGGTGGCTCAGGACGGAATCGAACCGCCGACACAAGGATTTTCAGTCCTTTGCTCTACCGACTGAGCTACTGAGCCAAACTATAGTGACAAATGCTTAGCTCTAACTTTTTAAGCAAAGGTCGTTATTTACTTGTCTTCATTATGTATTAGATAAATATATAGTAAATATGCAAATGCATAGGAAGAAAAAATGGCGGTCCGGACGGGACTCGAACCCGCGACCTCCTGCGTGACAGGCAGGCATTCTAACCAACTGAACTACCGGACCATTTTATACTATTAATACCTATTATAGAGATATTATGACCCATACGGGATTCGAACCCGTGTTACCGCCGTGAAAGGGCGGTGTCTTAACCGCTTGACCAATGGGCCTTTATAATGGTGAGCCATGGAGGATTCGAACCTCCGACCCTCTGATTAAAAGTCAGATGCTCTACCGACTGAGCTAATGGCTCATATATTATGAGTTTGTCTCTTTAATTTTTGTCATTTGCGACGCTTTTTATATTAGCATATAACCAAAATAAAAAGCAATACTTTTTTAAAACTTTTTTTAAAAATAATTTTTATTTACTTAAAAGTACCTTTCCTTTTAAAAACAAGGTGTTTTTTACAGAGTATATTTAAGAACCCAAAACCATACGATTTCTCTCCTACTAAGCAACAGACTCTACGAATAAATTAATAATCCCCTATATTCACTTATTCAAAACGAAAGTGTCAGTCTTCTCGATTCTCATCTATCTATTTGGAAAAAGCAAAGGTCGTTCTATATCTTTAGAACGACCTTTGTTTTCATGTTAGATTTGTCTCCAAGGGCTGTGTATAACATTTGTTTGTGTACGATCTGGCCCAACAGAGAACATAGATAATGGAATCCCAGTCAACTGTGAAACTCTTTCTAAATAATGACGAGCATTTGCAGGAAGCTCGCTTAATGTTTTACAGCTAGTGATATCTTCTGTCCAGCCTGGTAGCTCTTCATATACTGGCTCACATTCTGCTAGTACTTTTAGGCTTGCTGGGAACTCTTCCATTACTTCCCCTTTGTATTTATAAGCAACACAAATTTTTAACGTTTCAATTCCTGTTAATACGTCAATGGAATTTAGAGAAAGATCTGTGATACCACTAACACGACGTGCATGACGAACTACTACACTGTCAAACCAGCCAACACGACGTGGTCTACCAGTTGTTGTTCCATATTCACGACCAACTTCTCTAATTTGATTTCCAATTTCATCATTTAATTCTGTTGGGAATGGTCCATCCCCAACTCTAGATGTATAGGCTTTTGATACACCCACAACATGTTTAATCTTAGTTGGACCTACACCAGAACCTATTGTTACGCCTCCAGCTACTGGATTAGAAGAAGTAACAAACGGATAAGTACCTTGGTCAATATCAAGCATTACCCCTTGAGCACCTTCAAAAAGAACTCTACGGCCCTCATCTAATGCATCATTTAAGACAACAGAAGTGTCACAAACGTATTGCTTAATTTGTTGACCATATTCATAATACTCATTTAAAATATCCTCTAATTTAAAGCCTTCTGTTTCATAAATGCGCTCTAACAGACGATTTTTTTCCACTAAGTTTCTTGCAAGTTTTTCTTCGAATACTTCTCTATCTAATAAATCAGCAATACGGATACCAATACGTGCAGCTTTATCCATATAAGCTGGGCCAATACCTTTTTTCGTTGTCCCAATTTTGTTAGCGCCTTTGCTTTCTTCTTCCACTTCATCTAATTTCAAATGATAAGGAAGAATAACGTGAGCACGATTGCTAATTCGTAGATTATTTGTATTGATATTACGATCATGTAAGTATTTTAATTCCGTAAGGATTGCTTTTGGATCCACAACCATACCGTTTCCAACAACACTAATTTTTTCTTTATAAAATATCCCAGATGGAATTAAGTGTAATTTATATGTTTCACCATTAAACTTAATTGTATGTCCTGCATTGTTACCGCCTTGATAACGTGCAATCACTTCTGCATTTTCAGATAGGAAATCGGTAATTTTACCTTTTCCTTCGTCTCCCCACTGCGTTCCTACCACCACTACTGATGACATATCCTAGAGCACCTCCACAGGTTTCTATATCTTTTATTATATCCTTAATCAAACATTCCTATTTTACCAACTTTTTAACATAAAAGTCAACAAAACACGAACAATCTTTTTATTTAATTAATGTTATGTTCGTAAAAACAGATAAATAAAAGCAGTTAAAATAGTAGTATTTACTCAGACTAAGGCTTTTATTCATCTAAAAAAAATATAAAAAAAGATTAGTAGATTGTAGTCTACTAATCTTTTTTTATTAGGCCCCTGTTGGCATCGCGCCATCCTCAAAACGCCGTTCAAGATTAACGAATTTATTATATTCTTTTACAAAGGCTAGCTGCACGGTTCCAGTTGGACCATTACGCTGCTTCGCAATAATGATTTCGATAATATTCTTGCTTTCCGATTCCTTGTCATAGTAATCATCACGGTACAAGAAGGCTACAATATCCGCATCCTGCTCAATACTTCCTGATTCCCTGATATCAGACATCATAGGACGCTTATCTTGTCTTTGTTCTACGCCACGTGATAACTGGGATAAGGCAATTACAGGCACTTGAAGCTCACGTGCGAGCTGTTTTAAGGAACGAGAGATTTCTGATACCTCTTGCTGTCTATTTTCACCTGCACGGCCGCTTCCCAAGATTAGCTGTAGGTAATCAATTAATATCATTCCTAAGCCGTGTTCCTGCTTTAGACGACGACATTTTGCTCTTATATCTGTAATCTTTACTCCTGGTGTATCATCAATGAAAATACCTGCATTGGACAAGCTTCCCATTGCCATCGTTAGCTTTCCCCAGTCCTCATCTGTCAACGATCCTGTACGTAGACGCTGGGCATCTATATTTCCTTCTGCACAAAGCATACGCATTACAAGCTGCTCTGCCCCCATCTCCAAACTAAAGATCGCTACATTTTCGCCTGTTTTTACAGCAACATTCTGAGCGATATTTAAGGCAAAAGCTGTTTTACCAACTGATGGTCTTGCTCCAACGATAATTAAGTCATTTCGCTGGAAACCTGCCGTCATTTTATCCAGCTCAGCAAACCCTGTTGCAATCCCTGTGATATCCCCTTTACGATTATGCATTTCTTCAATATTATCGTATGTTCGAACAAGGACATCTTTAATATTATGAAATGCCCCTGCATTTTTTCGTTGCGCTACTTCTAAAATATTCTTTTCTGCTTCACTTAATAAAGCTTCCACTTCATCTTCACGTGAATATCCATCTTGAGCAATATTCGTCGCTGTTCGAATTAACCGGCGAAGCAATGACTTTTCTTCTACAATTTTCGCATAATATTCTATATTGGCAGCAGTCGGTACCGAAGCAGCTAGCTCACTTAAATAGCTAACTCCACCAGTATCCTCTAAATTATTAGTTGCTGCTAATTCTGCTGTTACTGTAATTAAATCGACTGCTTTACCTTCGTCATTCAATTTAAGCATTGTTGTATATATTCTTTGATGTGCGCCTCTATAAAAATCTTCAGGTATAAGTATCTCAGATGCTAATGTCAAGCTTTGTGGTTCAAGGAATATGGCCCCGAGTACAGCTTGCTCTGCCTCAATATTCTGTGGGGGCATTCGATCATTTAAAATTTCACTCAATCTATAAAACCTCCTTAAAATGAGAGGATATGATAAAAAACATAGCCTAGATTAAAAAAAGCAACAATCTATTATACAAAAAGATCTTCCCTTAAAGAAAGGTATTTTGTAACAGTTGTTCCTTTTCTCTTCTTACCAATTTCCCTATTAAAAAAGTATATTTTTCTTATTTATAAAGCCAATTAATATTTATCTTCATCTTTGTAAAAAACAGTCAAACAAAAAAATGTGACCAGCTAAACCTGTATCACATTTTCTTACGCTTATTCTATTTTAACATGTTTAGAGATAAATGGAACTTCCAATATTAGCTTAATTCCTTCACATGCACATTTAATGTAGCTGAAACTTCATGGTGAAGCTTAACAGGAACCTTTGTTACTCCTAATGAACGAATTGCATCATTTAATTCGATTTTTCTTTTATCAATCTTAATTTGGTGCTTTTTATTTAATTCATCGGCAATTTGCTTACTTGTAATAGAACCAAACAATCTGCCACCTTCACCAGATTTTGCATGCAATTCAACTGTTACTTTTTCTAGCTTTTCTTTTAATTCTTTTGCTTTATTTAGCTCTTCAATCGCTTGCTTCTCTTCTTTTTTCTTTTGAGCATTTAACGTGCTAACTGCAGATGAATTTGCTTCTACAGCCAATCCTTGCTTTAAAAGAAAGTTATGTGCATAGCCATCTGCAACGTTTTTAACTTCTCCTTTTTTCCCTTTACCTTTTACATCTTTCAGAAAAATAACTTTCATTCTCTTCTTCTCCCTTCAAAATACTCATCAATTGCTAACTTTAATCTAGCCTCTACTTCTTCCATTGGCATATTTGAGAGTTGTGTAGCTGCATTTGTTAAATGTCCTCCACCATGTAGGCTTTCCATTATGATTTGAACATTGATTTCCCCTAAAGAACGAGCACTTATTCCAATCATAGTTTCTCCTCTAGGCGCTATTACAAAGGAGGCATTGATTCCATCCATTGTTAATAATGTATCTGCAGTTTGAGCAATTAAAACACTATCTACTATTTCTTCCTCCTTAGCCGTCGCTATTGCAATACCCTCTTTATAAAATTGAACATTTTCAATAATTTTCGCTCTTTTAACATAGTTTTCAATGTCCTCTTTTAGAAACTTTTGAACAAGTACTGTGTCTGCTCCCTGTCCTCTCAAATAGGAGGCGGCATCAAAGGTTCGAGCTCCTGTTCGTAAGGTAAAGCTTTTCGTATCGACAATAATTCCAGCTAATAAGGCTGTTGCTTCTAACATTTCAATTTTAACATTTTTCGGTTGATATTCTAATAATTCGGTTACAAGTTCAGCTGTTGAGGAAGCATATGGTTCCATATAGACGAGTAACGGATTTTCGATAAAATCCTCACCACGTCGGTGATGGTCAATTACTACTACATCCTCTATTTTATTCAATAAATGCTCTTCAATCACTAAAGAAGGCTTGTGTGTATCTACTACTACTAGCAACGTATCTCCTGTTGCCATCTCTAAAGCTTGATCAGGCGTAATAAATTTCGTAAATAAGGACTCTTGCTTTTTAATTTCTTCAATCAGCCTTCTAACAGCAGTATCGATTTCCTGAAAGTTAATGACAATATAGGCTTCTTTTTGGTTCATCTGCGCTACTTTATGAATTCCAATCGCCGCACCAATAGCATCCATATCCGGATTTTTATGCCCCATTATAATAACTTTATCACTATCTAAAACTAATTCCTTTAAAGCATGAGAAATCACTCTTGCCCTAACTCTTGTTCGTTTTTCTACTGGATTGGTTTTTCCACCATAGAATTTCACTTTACCATTTTGCTGCTTGATTGCCACTTGATCTCCGCCTCTTCCTAAGGCTAAATCAAGACTTGATTGTGCAATATTCCCTAGCTCAGGTAAGGAGGATACACCAGCCCCTACTCCAATACTAAGTGTTAAAGGAACATTCTGCTTTGTAGTTAATTCCCGAACATCATCTAATATCGTAAATTTCCCTTTTTCCAGGTTTTGAAGAATATGTTCATTAAAAATAGCGATGAACCGATCAGAAGATATTCGTTTTAATAGGACGCCATTATCTGTAGCCCATTTATTTAAAATTGCAGTAACACTATTATTTATACTACTTCTTGTCTGGTCGTCCATCCCTTGTGTTAAATCATCATAATTATCTAAAAAGATAATTGCAATTGCAGTGCGTTCATCTTCATAAAGCTTCTCAATTTCTGTTTGTTCTGTAACATCGAAGAAATATAATAAACGCTCTTCCACTTTATGAATAACGCGAAATTTTCTTTCATGCAATGTAACGATTTCCGTTTCTACCTCTTGCTTAATTAAAGGAATAATCGAAGGAGAGACATCATATAAAGACCTTCCAACAAGTGTATCCTCTGTAAAACAAGATGCTAAAAAGGGATTTGTCCATTCAATATAATAATCATCATTTATAAGCATGATTCCTATTGGCATTTCCATTAGTGCCTCTTCCCCCACTTTTTTAACGCGGTAAGAAAGTGTGGTTATATACTCCTCTGTTTCTTTTCTTTGACGACTATCTATTCGTAAGATGAAATAAAAAGGAGTAATAAAAAGGACTAACCCAATTAAGGAAAATAACCAGTTATAAAAAGAGAGGATTCCAAGCATGATAATGGTAATACCGATTAAACATATTAATGGATACCGTATGGATCCTTTCTCTAAAAAAGTAGGCAATTTTTCTCCTCCTAAAACTCATGAGATTTTCAAATAATCCTTATTATGTATTCATTAAACTTGATACTATTATACCCCATAAAACTAAATTAAAATATAAAAAGGGCTATCTCTCTTTGGTTTCTTAAGAAAAGGTTTACATCTTTACATAGTATTTTACTATCATTTCGGCACTTCTTCAATCAAGATTCATAGAAGGGCTAATCATAAATAATAAAGTAGACAATAATATGCCTTATTTTGTACAAAAAAGAAAACAATTTCAAACGATAATGTAGGTAAGGAATTGTATAGATAACTTTTATACATGATAGAATTTTTTTACTTATATAATATAAAAACCCTATTAAACAAAAGTCTAATAGGGTTTTTTATAGGCTAATTATTCTCCACTTACGTATGGTAGTAAAGCCATAGTACGTGCACGTTTAATAGCAATCGTTAATTTACGTTGGTATTTAGCGCTTGTACCAGTTACACGACGAGGTAAAATTTTACCGCGTTCTGAGATGAATTTTTTAAGTAAATCTACATCTTTATAATCGATTTTAGTGATACCGTTAGCAGTAAAGTAACATACTTTACGGCGCTTAGCACGGCCACCTCTGCGTCCACCCATTGCCATGAGATTAACCTCCTTTTTTAATCATCAAAATTACTGTTTAAAATGGTAAATCATCATCTGAAATATCGATTTGACCGCTATTTGCAAACGGATCTTCATCCACTTTTGTGTAATCCTGATTATTTCTATTTGTTTGAGGTCGCTGATTCTGATAATTATTTGATCCACCAAAAGGATTATCTTGTTCTCTTGGAGCACCATAATTCATGTTGTCACTTCTATTATTAGCAGAGCTGTTTCTAGGTTCTAAGAACTGAACACTTTCCGCTAATACTTCGGTTACATATACACGTTTTCCGTCTTGTCCATCATAGCTACGCGTTTGAATACGACCATCGACACCTGCTAAACTTCCTTTTTTCAAGAAGTTAGCAACGTTTTCTGCTGGTTTTCTCCAAATAACACAGTTAATGAAGTCTGCTTCTCTTTCGCCTTGCTGATTAGTAAACGTACGGTTAACTGCAAGAGTGAAAGATGCAACAGCAACTCCACTTGGTGTATAACGCAACTCCGGATCCTTAGTTAAACGGCCAACAAGAACTACCCGATTCATCATCAGTTTCAACTCCCTTCCATTTTCAATGTTTCACGTGAAACATTATTTATATATTATTTTGCTTCATCTTTAACTACGATGTGGCGAATGATATCTTCGCTGATCTTAGCTAAACGAGTGAATTCTTCAACCGCTACAGGCGCAGCGTTAACTTTTACTAATTGATAGTAACCATCGCGGAAATCATTGATTTCATATGCAAGGCGACGTTTACCCCATTCTTTTGATTCTGCTAATTCCGCACCATTATCTGTAAGAATAGCATTGAAACGCTCAACAAGAGTTTTCTTAGCCTCATCTTCAATGTTTGGACGGATGATGTACATAATTTCGTACTTTTTCATCACTTTCACCTCCTTTTGGTCTAGACGGCCCGTTATTGGGCAAGGAGCAACTATACATTACTCACAATGTAAAAGTATAGCATACTTTATTATAAATAGCAATGTACTAAAAATAGCTTCTGTCCTTTTATATTTTCATTCAAATAAAGAATAGATACTCTCTCTTTTAAGCATATTTTTTATTGAGCTTTTGACTAGATTGTATTACTTCATAATAATCACTTAATAGCCCATCAAAAATAGAATTCCATGATTGAGTTAAAGCATAACCCCTCGCTTCTCTCCCCATACCTAATCTCATTTTTTCATTACCTAACAACTCACTAATCGCTACAATAAAACTTTCAGCATTTCTCTTTTCACATATTCTTCCATTTACATTATCTATCACAAAGTCTTTTACGCCACCCTCATTAGCAACAATCGCCGGGGTCCCACAAGCCATTGCTTCTAATACAACATTACCAAAAGTTTCTGTATAGGAAGGGAAAACGAAAAGATCAGCTCCTGCATATATCCTTGCCAATTCATCCCCTTTTATATAACCAGTCAGTGTCATATTATTTTGTTTTTTTTCCTTTTCTTCCCACATTTCCTTGCTTGGCCCATCTCCAACTATTAGCCAATGGACAGAATCCTTTATATTAGAAGGCAATTTATCAACAATCTTATTTAATGTATCTAAATCCTTTTCAGGGGCCAATCTACCTACAAACAATAAAATATACTTTTCACGGATATGAAATTTCTTTTTAATTTGCTCTTTGGCATCCGTATTTGGCTTAAAAAGATCGGAATCAATCCCTCTTCCCCAAACTTTTAAATCGCTAAAATTTAATGATTCTAATTTCTTCTGCGTCTCTTTGCTTGGAACAAATATTTTTTCTGTTGATTGATGGAACCATTTTAAATATTTCCATAAAAATGGTTCTAGTAAGGAGGCATGATAGTATTTAAGATATTGATCAAAATTGGTGTGATAAGAAGATACAACCGGAATATTTAATTTTTTCGCAGCAAATAGCCCATATAACCCCATCATATAGGGTGTCGCTAAATGGATAAGATCTGGTTTAAATTGCTTTAAATTATTCTCAATTTTTTTGGGGTTGGTAATTACGGTTCGACACTCTGGATAAAGGAAAAATGGAAGGCTAGGAAATTGGTTGATGTTTGGGTATGTAGTAGAAGATTTATTTTCTGGAGAATATACTTGGTAGGTTATTTGCTTTTTGTCAAGATGGTTACTAAGTCTCCTTAATGTCTGTGCAACACCGTTCACTTGAGGAAAATAAGTGTCTGAAAAAATAGCAATTTTCAAGATCTCCACTCCCTTTTTGCTAGCTATTTATAAGTTATTCTTACTTTACCATCACCATGCTTGGGGAGTTTTAAATTAATGTAAAAAGAATGTACATTATTTCTAAAAAAAACACTCAAAAAAGATTCGTTAGCATAAGTAGCCATTCCAGCGAAATATACTAACTATAGTCTTTTTATGAGTGTTTTCTAGTTAAAGTTTTATTATACGTTAAAACGGAAATGGATAATATCTCCGTCTCTCACAACATACTCTTTACCTTCTAAACGAACTTTACCTGCTTCTTTCGCAGCAACCATATTACCACTTGCTAATAAATCATCATAAGAAACAGTTTCCGCACGGATAAAGCCTCTCTCAAAATCAGAATGAATAATACCTGCACATTGTGGTGCTTTCATTCCTTGTACAAATGTCCAAGCACGAACTTCTTGAACACCAGCAGTAAAGTAAGTTGCTAATCCAAGAAGATGATATGCAGCACGAATTAACTGATCTAATCCAGATTCTTCGATTCCAAGCTCTTGAAGGAACATTTCTTTTTCTTCTCCTTCTAGCTCTGCAATTTCTTCTTCAATTTTCGCACAGATAACAATTACTTCTGCATTTTCATTTGCAGCAAATTCTTTTACGAGCTTCACATATTCATTATTCGCTGCATCCGCAATTTCATCCTCGCCAACATTCGCAACATATAATACAGGCTTTATTGTTAAAAGATGTAGACCCTTTGCAATTTTCGCTTGTTCCTCTGTAAACTCTACCGTTCTTGCTGGTTTTTCCTCTTCAAAAGCAGCTTTTAGTAATTCTAATACTTCTAATTCCGCAACTGCTTCTTTGTCTTTTTGCTTCGCCATTTTTCCAACTCGGCCAATTCTTTTTTCTACTGATTCTAAATCAGCAAGAATTAATTCTAAGTTGATTGTTTCAATATCAGAGATAGGATCTACTTTTCCTGATACATGGGTAATATTATCATCTGCAAAACAACGTACTACTTGGCAGATAGCATCTACTTCACGAATATGAGATAAAAACTTATTACCAAGACCTTCCCCTTTACTTGCCCCTTTTACAATTCCGGCAATATCTGTAAATTCAAAAGTTGTAGGTACTGTTTTTTTCGGTTGTACTAACTCTGTTAATTTTGTTAAACGTTGATCAGGTACTTCAACAATTCCAACGTTTGGATCAATTGTACAGAACGGATAGTTCGCTGATTCTGCCCCCGCTTGTGTAATTGCATTAAATAATGTAGATTTACCAACATTAGGTAAACCAACTATTCCAGCAGTTAACGCCATTATGCCACTCCCTTATATAAACTTTCTAACTCTATCGTACAAGATAGAAAGTAATTTCATTATTATTATAAACCTCTACCAATTATAGTTTTAACGAGGGAAAAAGACAAGTAGTGTTCCCATCACAAAAAAACCGCGAATATCATTACTCGCAGTCTCTCCTTTGAAAAATTAACACTTTTCCTATACTATTCTTCATGCTTCACTAAAACTTTTTTCATTTTCCTTGAAAATTCTCTTCTTGGAATAAGAACACTATGCTCGCATCCTTCACATTTAATCCGAATATCCATTCCTAATCGAATGATTTTCCAACGATTTGTACCGCATGGATGGGCTTTTTTCATCTCAACTACATCATTTAAACCAAATTCTTTCTGTTCCATAGTGCCCTCCTGAACAATTTATTATGGTTTCGAATACATGACTAATTTCGGAACAGGACTCTCTATTCCATTTTCATCTAAAACATTCTTTATTTCTTTTCTTAACATCCTTGCAATAGCATGGTGTTTCATTGGCAATGTTTCTGCTACTACACGAATAACCACTTCAGCTGCTTGTATATTTTGTACTCCTAGTAATTCTGGAACACCTACAATATCCTCATATTGCTCTGGTAGCTTTTCTATCAGTTCCTGGATAACCTTTTCTGCTCGATTAATATCACCCTGATAAGCAATACTTACATCAACCACTGCTTTACTATTACTTATTGAGAAATTAGTTACTTCAATTATACTTCCGTTTGGAATAATATTTACTTCCCCAGTAAATCCTTTTATCTTTGTCGTTCGCAATCCTATTTCTTCTACGACTCCCTCATATACACCAATACGTACTTGGTCTCCAACGGAAAATTGATCTTCAAAAATAATAAAGAATCCAGTAATAATGTCTTTCACCAGACTTTGTGCTCCGAAGCCAACAGCAAGCCCGACAATTCCAGCTCCAGCTAATAAAGCCTTAACATCAATGTTAAACACAGATAATGACATCATAATTGCAATAAAATATACTACATAGGTGATAGTATTTTCTAATAATTTTATTAATGTAGCTTCTCTTCTTTCAGAAACTTGTAAGGAAGAGTGTGTTCTTACTTTAAAGATATTCCTTACTGCAGCTTTCCCAACTCTAATAATAATTCCACTAATCAGAAAGATTAGGACGAGCTTTAGTGCTCCAAAGCCTAAATTACTCCATAAACTCTCATTCATGAGATTATCTAAACCTTCTTTTATATTCTCATCCATCTAGACACCTCTAAATATAAACTTCTACTAAATTTTCTCCTCTTTTTCTCTGTTCATACAACTTCACTTACAAAAATAGAACGTCATGTTTTATGGATTGAAAAATAAAACTAACTATTCTTCTCTTTTACTCTTCATCATCCATTATATGGGGTAAGTATATTTTATCAGTTTTTCTTCTTGCTTTGTAGTAGTATGTTTTCCAAAAAACACAGGACTTTTGCCCTTATTACGCTAAATTTCTCTCTTACTGTATCACTCTTTTATCCTTTATTTTTATGTACATGTATAGAATTTGCTTCTTTTCCATATACTGAATACTACAATAAGTATGCTTAAAAATAATTAATGGTTCGATAGATTTCCATCTTAATTGACTGGTACTTAACAGAATCTAACAAACATGATAATTACTTTCTCCTCTAGATATTATCGAATCCTAAATGATAAAGGAGTAGATTCAATGACCTTATATTCCAGCCTTTTCGAAAAAAATGAACTTCCTATTAGGATAGCTCATGACGAACAATTAGCAGCTTTAAAAATTGCAGATTCATTGTCTAAACAATTACCATCTGTTTCTACTACTCAACCAATTGTCTTTATTTGTATTGGAACCGATCGTTCTACTGGAGATTCATTAGGTCCACTTATCGGTACACTGTTAAGTGAAAAGAATATATCTCCATTTCATGTTTACGGGACATTAGACGAACCAATCCATGCACTTAATTTAGAGGATAAACTAAGGGAAATACATGAGAAACATAGGAATCCTTATATCATCGGCATAGATGCTTGTCTAGGCAGAATGAAAAGCGTTGGTGTCATTCAAATTGGAGATGGTCCTGTCAAGCCAGGAAGCGGCGTTAAAAAGGAGCTTCCTCCTGTAGGCAATATTCATATTACAGGGATTGTTAATATTAGTGGATTTATGGAGTTTCTAGTTCTTCAGAATACTAGATTAAGCCTAGTATTAAATATGGCAAAAATCATTTCAAAAGGGATTTATCATACTAGTCTTCGATATATGCATTCTGCAGAATTCAAGGAATACCAAATAAAAGAAGAAACTGTTTAAATTTTATCAACTCAAAATAAAAAGCCTCCTAAGAAAAGGTATAAGTTCGCAAATTCTCTTTGTAAACTGCCTTTTCTTAGGTGGCTTTTTTACTTTTCATTTTCTAATTCAAACAAATGAAGAATACGAGTTAAATCCTCTTCTGAGAAAAATTCAATTTCAATTTTCCCCTTATTTTTCTTTTGTTTAATATGAACAGTAGTTCCAAATCTTTCACGAAGGAATGACTCTTGCTCTTTAATAAAAACATTTTTGGTTGGTGGTTTTTCTTTCTTTGTTTCACGTGAAACATTCTCATTTAAATGCTGGATTAATTGTTCAAGCTGACGAACATTTAACCCTTCTTTAATAATTTTATCAACGATTGCTGGTAGCTTATCTTTATTTTTTAATCCTAGTAAAGTTCTTCCATGTCCCATTGATATCTTACCGTCAGAAATATAATTTTGAACCGTTTTTGGAAGAGATAATAACCGAACATGGTTAGCAATATGTGGTCTACTTTTCCCTAACCGTTTTGCTAGCTCTTCTTGTGTCAGTTTTAACTTCTTCATCAAGGTCTGATAGGCATGTCCTTCTTCGATGGGGGATAGATCTTCTCTTTGAAGATTCTCTAATACTGCTAATTCCATCATTTGCTGTTCTGATAATTGTCGAACAACTGCAGGTACAGTCTCTAACTTCGCTTCTTTAGCTGCACGATATCTACGCTCTCCAACTACTATCTCATAGCCTTTAATACTTTTTCGCACAATTATTGGTTGCAGAATTCCGTGTTCAAGAATAGAAAGCTTCAATTCTTCGATTGCTTCCTCATCGAAGAATTTTCTAGGCTGATAAGGATTAGGTCGCAATTCATTGATGCTTATCTGTTGAACATTTTCTTCCTTCTCGACATCTATTTTAGGAAAAAAGGCATCTAACCCTTTTCCAAGTCCTTTAGCCACTAGTAACCACTTCCTTCGCAAGTTCCAAATAAACTTCAGCACCACGTGATTTTGGATCATAAATGATTATTGGCTCCCCATGACTTGGTGCTTCTGATAATCGAATATTTCTTGGAATAATTGTTTTATAAACTTTATCTTGGAAATACTTTTTGACTTCCTCAATCACCTGTAGACCAAGATTTGTTCTAGCATCAAGCATTGTCAGCAATACACCTTCAATTGCCAAGTCATGATTTAAATGCTTTTGAACAAGTCGAACAGTATTTAATAGTTGGCTTAATCCTTCTAAAGCGTAATATTCACATTGAACAGGTATCAATACTGCATCCGATGCCGTTAACGCATTAATGGTTAATAACCCTAAAGAAGGAGGACAATCTATTAATATATAATCATAGTTGTGCTTAACTTCATCTAAAGCTCTTTTCAATCTTACTTCTCTGGAAATAGTAGAAACCAGCTCTATTTCTGCTCCAGCTAACTGAATAGTTGCAGGGATAACATCCAAATTCTCTACATTTGTCTGTTTTATCACCATACTTGCTTCTAGATCATCGACTAACACATCATAGATACAATGATCAACATCTGCTTTTTCAATACCTACACCACTAGTAGCATTTCCTTGTGGATCAATATCTACTAATAGTACTCTTTTTCCGATATATGCTAAACAAGAGCCAAGATTGACTGATGTAGTTGTCTTTCCAACTCCACCCTTTTGGTTAGCAACAGTAATAATTTTACCCATGATGTCACCTACCTTTAATTCCATACTAGCTACGAAATATACACTCGACGCAGAATGGCTACTTAATATAAAAAGCTTGAATCGTTTATAGCTTTCAAACTACAAAACAATTTATTAGTAAAAAACATGAATAGACTACAACATGTCCAATTTCCATACCTATTGTAATCACGTATATTATTTTATCATGAAAACTTCTAAATATCGTTATTTTTTCTTTTAATCAAGAGTAGTGAAGGAAAATAAAAAGATGCTTAAGGTAAAAGGAAGTTAAAAAAAGCTTGTTATTTCAAGCATTTTCTGAAGAATATTTCACTTAATTTACTTAGAAAATAATCTGTTAAAATCAGGAATGGAGGTTTAAATTTATACTTGTGGTTATCCTTTGAGGTATAGAATCATCTATAAAACGTGAGAATCTGTAAAAATCACTATTTATGTGCACAAAAAAATATGCTCTGTTAAATAGTGATTTTTACTATCTTTTATGAGTGGGATTTAACAGAGCCCAATATCTATAAATAAGTACAAATTATGATTCTATTTAAGAATCTATTTAAATAATAGAATAAGTCTATTTAAGTATTATTTCTTTTTCGGAATTTTTATCGTAAATTGATAAAAATCTTCAAACTCTTCTTCTTCGGCATTTAAATTAATTCCACTATCAGAAACCATATTTAGTGATTGACGAATTGTATTTACTGCTATTCGCATATCTTTACTAAATGCTTTTCTTTTTGGTTTCGGCTTCTGCTGCGTTTGTTCAAGCATTTTCACAACGCGTTCTTCTGTTTGCTTTACGTTTAAGCTCTTTTCTATGATTTCTTGTAATAGTTGGATTTGTTTTTCTCTTTCTTTTAAAGGAATCATGGATCGAGCATGACGCTCAGAAATTTCTTTATTCAATAAAGCTTCTTGAATTTCTTCTGGTAATTTTAAAAGTCTTAATTTATTTGCAACAGTCGACTGCCCTTTCCCTAATCTTTGGGCTAGTGCCTCCTGGGTAAGATTGTGCAATTCTAATAATTTTCCATACGCAATCGCTTCTTCAATTGGAGAAAGTTCTTCCCTTTGGAGATTCTCTATGAGTGCAACAGAAGCTGTTTCTGTATCACTCATGTTTTTAATGATAGCTGGTGCTTCTTCCCAACCAAGTTTTTTCATTGCTCTCCATCTTCGTTCTCCAGCAATGATTTCAAATTTATCTTCCTCATACTCTCTTAATACGATTGGCTGAATAATACCATGTGTATGGATTGTACGAGCTAATTCTTCAATTTTCTCATCATCAAATACCGTTCTTGGTTGAAAACGGTTAGGAACAATCTGATTAATTGGGATTCGTCTAACTTCTTCATTACTTCCCATACTCTCGATCTCCTCTTGAGCAGCATCTGCACTTATTTGACTAGCTTCTTCTATTTGCTCTCCTTTTTCGCCTAGTCCAAAAAATCGTGAGAAAGAAGGCTTCATCACCCTGCACCACCTTTACAAAACTCCCTATTAGTTATTCTCTATATGAAACATTAATCCCTGCTAAGTCCTCTAACTTATAGTAGAAACTTCTCGAAATTTCATAGAATATGACAATTATAGGTATATTATATAGTAGATATGATATTTGATATAGTTCTAACCTTATGAATGATTATATCATTCTCTTATTTCTTTCGTAATAACTTATAGCTGTTTTCATAAAGTTGTCGCTATTACCTTCAATTTGAATATACCATTTCATTTAAAAAACAATACACTCTTAGAAAACAGCCTAACTTAAAATACTCATCTTTTCCACCTATGGATAGCTTCCATCCCTACTTTCGAAAAAAAAGGGATGGAAGCTTAAGAAAATCCGAGTATCAGACAATAATCTGTGCTTTCACCTATTCAATCGGTTCTTTATTAGGAGTTCCTGGTTTCCTAGGATACTTTTTAGGTGTTGGCTTTTCTTTTGCTATTATGATGATATTTCTTTCACTTTCTTCAATAGGTAGTAAAAAGGAGTGCGTTGATTGAACCTTTCCCCCTAATAGACCTACAGCCTTTTTCCCAGCTTCTATTTCTTCTTTGGCACTTGCTGCTTTCATCGCAACAAAAGTACCTCCAACCTTTACTAGTGGCAGACAAAGCTCGCTTAACACAGAGAGTCTGGCTACTGCCCTTGCAGTTACAATATCAAAGGATTCGCGATATTCTTTATTTTGGCCAAATGTTTCTGCTCGGTCGTGAATAAAGTTAACCTCTTTTAACTCTAATAAAGACGCTAAATGTTCAAGAAAATGGATTCTTTTTTTCAAAGAATCGACAATTGTTACCTTTAAATCTGGAAAAATAATTTTCAAAGGGATGCTTGGAAAACCTGCTCCTGCACCTACATCACATAAATGTACAGCTTCGTGAAACCCCTCATAATAAAATCCTGCAGTGATTGAATCATAAAAATGTTTCAAATAAACTTCTGATTTTTCTGTAATCGCTGTTAAATTCATTTTTTCATTCCACTCTACCAATGTTTCAAAGTAGAGCTCAAACTGTCTTATTTGCTGGTCCGATAAAGTAATTCCCTTATCGGACAACATTTGAATAAAATCTTCCGTCTTCATGCATGAACCCTTTCTATTCAGAGATTAAACACGAGCAATTTTCCCTTGTTCTAAATAAACTAATAAAATGGAAATATCCGCTGGGTTTACGCCAGAAATTCTTGATGCCTGTGCAATAGATAATGGACGAACTTTTTTTAATTTCTGTACCGCTTCGGTTGCAAGACTGGAGATAGCATCATAATCAATATTCTCAGGTATCTTCTTATTCTCCATTTTCTTTAGTCTTTCTACTTGCTGTAGTGACTTTTCAATATAGCCTTCATATTTCACTTGAATTTCTACTTGTTCTTTTATATCTTCTGTTAAATCAAGCTCGCTTGGTGCAAGCTGTTCGATATGGCTATAATTCATTTCAGGTCGTTTTAATAAATCGCCTGCTCTTATACCATCTTTTAACTCACTTCCACCTTGCTCTTTAATGACATTTTGTACTTGCTCATTTGGCTTTAGCATTACTTCGCTTAACCGTTGCTTCTCTTGTTCAATTAATTGCTTTTTATCAGAGAATTTCACAAAGCGCTCTTCGGAAATAAGACCAATTTTATAGCCAATATCCGTTAAACGTAAATCTGCGTTATCATGACGAAGTAGTAAACGATATTCTGCTCTTGATGTTAAGAGTCGATATGGCTCGTTTGTGCCTTTTGTTACTAAGTCATCAATTAAAACACCGATGTATGCATCAGAACGGCTTAAAATAACCTCTTCTTTTCCTAATGCATTTAAACCAGCGTTAATACCAGCCATTAAACCTTGGCCCGCTGCTTCTTCATACCCTGAAGTTCCGTTAATTTGGCCAGCCGTGTAAAGATTTTTAATCTTCTTCGTTTCTAATGTTGGCCATAATTGTGTTGGAACAATCGCATCATACTCAATTGCATAGCCAGCTCTCATCATTTGGACATTTTCTAAGCCTGGAATTGTTCTTAATATTTCCTGTTGAACATCTTCAGGTAAGCTTGTAGACAATCCTTGAACATAAACTTCTTGCGTATTTTTGCCCTCTGGCTCTAAGAAAATTTGATGTCTCGGTTTATCATTGAATCGAACCACTTTATCTTCAATTGATGGACAATAACGCGGTCCTGTCCCTTTAATCATTCCTGAATACATAGGGGAACGATGTAAATTTGAATCAATAATTTGATGTGTCTTTTCATTTGTATATGTTAACCAGCAAGGAAGCTGATCGGTAATAAATTGGGTTGTTTCATAAGAGAAGGCTCTTGGAACATCATCGCCAGGCTGTATTTCAGTCTTAGAATAGTCAATTGTATGACTATTTACACGTGGAGGCGTTCCTGTTTTGAAACGTACCAAATCAAATCCAAGCGCTTCTAAATGCTCAGATAAGCGGATGGAAGGCTGTTGATTATTTGGACCGCTTGAGTATTTAAGCTCTCCTAAAATAATTTCCCCGCGAAGATACGTACCAGTAGTTATTACAATCGTTTTTGCACGATAAGTAGCACCTGTTTTCGTAATAACGCCTTTGACAACTTGATCCTCAATGATTAATTCTTCTACCATTCCTTGAATCAACGTGAGATTTGGTTCATTTTCTAACGTCTTCTTCATTTCATGTTGATACATATATTTATCTGCTTGAGCTCTTAGTGCACGAACTGCAGGACCTTTTCCTGTATTCAACATTCTCATTTGTATATATGTTTTATCAATATTTTTACCCATTTCGCCGCCAAGTGCATCAATTTCTCTAACGACAATCCCTTTTGCAGGTCCTCCAACAGAAGGATTACATGGCATAAACGCGACCATATCTAAATTTATCGTTAACATTAATGTTTTGGCACCTACTCTTGCTGCTGCAAGTCCCGCTTCACAACCAGCATGACCCGCACCAATAACAATCACATCATAATTTCCAGCTTCGTACTGCATCATGATGCCTCCTTCTTTCTAAGTCTTTCTTTTATGCTGTTTTCGTAAAAAACTTTTCCTTCGAAAACAACCACCATTCAAACCATTTATTTCCCCAAACAGAACTGTGAAAATAACTGATTAATTAAGCTTTCATGTACACTTTCGCCAATAATTTCACCAAGTATTTCCCAGGTTCTTGTTAAATCAATTTGTACAATATCTATAGGCGTTCCATTTTCTGCTCCATCAATTGCTTCACTAATCGCACGCTGCGCTTGGTTCAATAAGGAAATATGCCTTGAATTAGAAACATACGTCATATCGCTTGCTTCAATAGAGCCCTCAAAAAATAGATTAGATATCGCTTCTTCCAATAAGTCTACACCGTTTTCTTCAACTAAAGATGTTGTAATTACTTTGCGATTCCCTGCAAGTTCTTTTACTTGATTTAAGTCAATTTTTTGCGGTAAGTCTGTTTTATTAACAATTACTATAAAATCCATGCCTTCTGTTGCTTTAAAAATATTTTTATCTTCTTCTGTTAATTCATCCGCATAATTTAAGACAAGTAAAATTAAATCTGCTTCTCGAAGGACTTTTCGCGACTTTTCTACTCCTATTCGTTCCACTATATCTTCTGTTTCACGAATACCAGCTGTATCTAGCAATCGTAGAGGAACTCCTCGCACATTCACATATTCTTCTATTACATCCCTTGTTGTACCGGGAATATCTGTTACAATCGCTTTATTTTCCTGCACTAGACTATTTAATAAAGATGATTTCCCTACATTCGGTCTACCAACAATAACCGTTGCTAATCCTTCGCGTAGAATCTTTCCTTGTTGTGATGTCTGTAAAAGCTTGTCAATCTCTAACTTGATATACCTTGATTTTTCAAGCATTACTTGTTGTGTCATCTCTTCCACATCATCATATTCAGGATAATCAATATTAACCTCTACCTGTGCTAATGTTTCTAGGATTTCTTGGCGCAAATGTCTGATTAATTTCGATAATCTTCCTTCCATTTGTCCAAGGGCAACATTCATCGCACGATCCGTTTTTGCTCTTATTAAATCCATTACCGCTTCTGCTTGAGAAAGATCGATTCGTCCATTTAAAAAAGCCCTTTTTGTAAATTCTCCAGGTTCTGCTATTCTAGCACCATGAGAAGTAGTCAATTGTAATAATCGATTTACAGAAGCAAGTCCACCATGACAATTAATTTCGATAACATCCTCTTTGGTAAAAGTTTTTGGTCCTCTCATCAACGATACCATCACTTCTTCCACAACCTCATCTGTTGTTGGATCAATAATATGTCCATAATGTATCGTATGACTTGCTACCTCACTTAACTTCTTATTACCTATACTCTTAAAGAGCTTGTCAGCAATTTTTATTGAATCTGGACCGCTCAATCGAACAATTGCGATCGCTCCCTCACCCATTGGCGTCGATATCGCAGCAATTGTATCCAATTCCATCTTTATCACCTCAATTCAAAAAATATATCTATATAAAATGATTGTATTCACCTTTGACATGATTACATTAGATTAGATTAACATATCCACAAATGTAAAAAAAGAAAAAAATCCGCACACTTATCCACATTCACTTTTATCGTTATATACCATTCTATCTTATCCACATGTGAATAACAATAAAACGCAAAATAAAAATACAATAGCTACCTACTTCGCCTAACTATTTTTTATGCTGTTCGACCATTCTCTTCTCCTGCTACATTTTGTTCACCTAAATAAAAAAACGAAGGTACGTTTCATAATTAATATTCCAAAATAATATTCCAAGTAAAATATATGGATTTAGAGCACTAGAAAAAATAAAATAAGGTTTAAGCAGTAAGGTCTGTTTGGAATAGTTTCATTTTTAATTGCAAAAAAAAGAGATCGTCCTCCTACCGGAAAGACGATCTCTTTTTTCTATCTATTTTTTATTTTTATTGGCGCAACAATAATATGTCTTTTTGCATCTTCACCGGAAGAATACGTTTTTACACCTTTGAAAGAAACTAAAGCAGTATGAATTGTTTTTCTTTCCTCTGCCGGCATCGGTTCAAGAGGAATTTCTTTTCCTATCTTAACCGCTTTATAAGCTATTCTTTCAGCTAATTGAATTAAAGCTTGTTTTCTTCGTTCTCGGTAGCCTTCCGCATCTAACATCACTTTAAAATATTCTTTTGATTCTCTATTAATTACTAATTGCGCTAAATATTGAATAGAATTAAGTGTTTGTCCTCTTTTTCCTATTAATAATGCAATTTTTTCACCAGATAATTCATACAAAATATTTTTGCCATTTTGTTTAACGTGAATTTCAATAGGAACACCCATTTTTTCGCTAACATCTTTTAGAAAAAGTTTAACGGATTCAACTGGATCTATCTTTTTCTTCACGATTACTTTGGCTACTCTTGAACCAAAACCGAGAAATCCTTTTTTTCCTTCATCAACAACAATGATTTCAACCTGATTCTTTGTTGTCTTAAGCTGAGCTAAAGCTGAATCCACTGCTGCGTCGACTGTTTGTCCTACGGCAGTAACTTCTTTCACTTCTTTGCTCCTCCTGCTTTGCTAGTTTGTCCAGCATTTTTAATTTCAGGTCCTTTAATGAAATACGTTTGAACAATTGTAAAGATATTACCTACTACCCAGTAAAGAGATAATGCAGCAGGGAAATTAATAGCAAACACTAAAATCATCACTGGCATAATCCAAACCATCATTTGCATTTGTGGATTTGGCGGCGCTCCAGCCATAGATAATTTTGTTTGAAAAAATGTTGTTACACCAGCTAAGATTGGTAATAAGTAAATCGGATCTGGCTGTCCTAAACTGAACCATAAGAAATCATGAGAAGCAATTTCTCTCGTACGAGAAATAGCATGGTAAAACCCAATTAATATCGGCATTTGTACGATTAATGGGAAACATCCAGCCAATGGGTTTACTTTATTTTCTTGGAATAGCTTCATCGTTTCCTCTTGAAGCTTTTGTTGTGTCTTTTGATCTTTAGAGCTATATTTTTGTTGCAGTTCTTTCATCTTCGGCTGAATCGCCTGCATTGCTTTACTATTTTTCGTTTGTTTAATCATAAGTGGCAATATAACTAGTCGAACTAATATAGTTACGATAATAATAGAAATACCATAACTACCTCCAGCAAAAGCTGCTGTCTTTATAATCAGTTGAGATAGTGGATATACGATGAATTCATTCCAGATTCCTTCACTTTCAGAAGTTATCGGTTGATTAAACTCTGTACATCCTGTTAAAATGGTCATTAAAAAAAGCAGACCAACTATCAATAAAAATTTCTTATTCAAGCTGCAAATCCTCCTGTTTAACATGATTTTCGAATCTTACTTATTAAGTATTGTAACCGATAAACGAATCATAGGAAACGCTTAACTAACATTTTTTTCCCTAATTCTTTTTGGATAGAACCTTTGCTATTTTTAAAATATGGATAAGACTCTTTTTTACTTCCTCAAAACCCATATCAGCAACAGGCTTTCTTACAATTATGACATAATCATACTTATTTTCCAACTTATCTTCAAATTCAAGGAATGCTTGTCTTATATAGCGTTTTATTTGGTTTCGCTTTACCGCATTTCCAATTTTTTTGCTGACAGACAGACCAATTCGAAAATGCTCTTGTTCTACTTTTTCTAATTTATAAATAACAAACTGTCGATTAGCGAAGGATTGTCCTTTTTTAAAAACCGACTGAAATTCTTTATTTTTTTTTATTCTGAATTCTTTTTTCAACGTTTATAACTCCTTCAATTCCTTCAAGCTAATAACTTTATTCTCTCTATAAAAGAGGCTTTTTCCTAAAGCTTGTTGCTATTAATCAGCAGTCTATATACAGGCTCTTTCCTTGGAATGCTTTTTTAGCGTCCTAAAGAGCATTAAACCTCAGGGGCCTTACCTGTCTCACTAATCCCCTCGGCACTAAGTATATTCAGCAGCTAAGTAATTTATATACATTTTACCTAAAAAACAACAACATGCTTCTTAGAAAACAGCCTTGAAAGAAATTTAGACAGGCATATTAACGTAAATAAACGAATATATTGTAAAAAAAGGAAGGGGCTGTCCTGCTATTAAGATCATCCCCTTCACTCTTTTTAATTGAAAAAAGACCACTGACGTTTCAGTGGCCTAAGCTGATAATACTTTTCTTCCTTTGCGTCGACGGCGCGCTAAGACATTACGTCCATTTGAGCTGCTCATGCGGCTACGGAATCCGTGAACTTTACTTCTTTTACGTTTATTTGGTTGATAAGTTCTTTTCATTGTATATGACACCTCCCTGAGGAATAGCTGTTATAGACAGTCCTTACAATTATATAAACATCGGTAATTAATTGTCAACTATTCATTTGTTATTTATCTTTATTTTATAGATCATCTTTATTTCTATGATCTTCCCTCTCTATTTCAAAGGTCATTATTATATTATAACACATAATTTTCTATTCTACTTCATATCCTTGCCAACTATTCTGTTTCCTAACGAATTTTTTTTCCAGTTTGGTTATTCTACAAAAATTTCTTCCTGTTTTGTTACTTTACTAAAAAGTACTTTTAAATTAATCATGAAAAATAATTCAGTAATTCATTAAAAATACATTTTAAAACTTCGCTTTTTTTATCCTTTCATTTTCCTGTCTCTAGTATAGTTTTTACTATTTTTTCGACGATTGTGGATAAATTTCGACGAGAAAATTTTTTCCACAATTGTTATTTACAACTTTTCAACAAACTAATAGCATGTGGACATTTATTACTAACAACCTAATTAGGTTGTGGATAAGATATTAAAAAGCATTGCAGTTATTAAGAATTTTTGATATTATAGTTTTGTTTTCACATCTGAATAAAATCTGTGCATAACTCCATTATCCACATCTTGTGGATAAGTTGTGGACATCTTATTCTATATGTCTGAATAGAGTTTTCCACAAACAGTGGATACTGTCGAAATACCACTAATCTTCCTTATAATATATTTTTCCACATAAGCAAAGGACAAGCACCTCCGTTTTCTTGCATAATTGCATGTACGAGGCTGCATAATTAGTCCAAAGTCATTATTTTGTGATTCCTATTTGTTGGAATTTGACGATTTGAATAATGGAAATATAGTAAAGTAATTGGTCCTTTGTAAAAAAATATTTAACTTGGTTAGCTATTCATAGCAAATGAAAATCCTATAACCAATCATTGCATTGATTGATCTATTCTTTTAATACAAGTATGTATTAAAGATGTTTTATCTTAAGGCTTTAAGGCTCTTTTTTTGTTTTTTGATCATTTTATAGACACAACTAATAGGTTATTTAAACAAATTCAACATGAGAATATGTCTTTTTTTGCACGTTTTAAGATAGATCGTTTAATAGAATGAATAATAACTCTAAGAACGTTTAACTTTAGGTAAAGGAGGCGAGGATAAC